>NZ_JOGH01000132.1:0-17205 GCF_000721345.1 Kitasatospora sp. NRRL B-11411
CGGTGAGCCAATGGCGCAGGGCGGCAAGGGTGGTGGGGGAGAGGGGGACGGTTTCGGTGGCGGGCGGGGTGCGGGGGTCGCGGTGCTGGGGGAGGCGGGTGAGGCGGAGGGTGCCGTGCCGCAGGTCGACGTCGTCGGTGCGCAGGGCGCAGAGTTCGCCGGCGCGGCAGCCGGTGTCCAGGACGGTCGCGACGACGGCGAGGATGCGGGTGCGGGCGTCGTTCTGGCCGGGGCGGGTGGCGTGTTCCAGGTGGGCGAGGAGGATGCCGCGCGGGCGGGCGGCGACCACCTCCCGGAGCGTGACGGCGGGCCGGTCGCGGTCGGGGAGGGCGAGGGGGATGCCCGCCCGGGTGGCGAGGATGCGCAGGCAGTTCTCCCGCACGTGCATGGACGCGGGTGAGGCGTGGTCGGGTCGGGCGGCGGGTTTGCGGCGCAGCAGGCCCTGTTCGGCGGCGGTGAGGTAGGCGTCGAGGGTGTCCGGGGCGAGGAGCGCGGCCAGGGAGCCGGCGGCGGTCGGCGGGAGCGCGCCGCGTTCCAGGGCGGTGCGCAACTCCCCGGCGACCCAGCGCAGTTGCTTCGCGCGGGAGGCGCCGGTGGGCGGTTCGCAGGCGCGGTCGGCCACGGCGTCCAGGGCCGCGAGGGAGGGTGCCGCTGCTGCCGGGGTGTCCGCCATGGACGTCACCCTAGCGCCGGGAGCGGGAGGGTCTCCGGGAGCGGGTTCCGACACCTCGCATTAAGAGGTAAATATTAATAACTGGCCTGGAGCGCGCTGTCCGTGCAGGGCCGGCGGCGTGGTGGCCGCTTTCTCCGCTCCCTCCCGTCTCGGTGGTGGCCGTTCTTCGGCAGTCGACGGCCGGGCGCTCCGAAAGATTCGAGAATTTTTCCGAACCGAAAGGGCTCGATCTCCCCCGAACTCGGTTACGCTACCGCCCGTCCGCTTAGCAAGTAACGGCCCGTCAGGCTTCGAAACTTTTCGATCGAGGGTGCCATGACCGGGCCGGACAGGATCGGGAGAGGGCCGTACGTGAAAACAACCGCACTGCGCCGATGGACGACGACCACGGCGGCCGTGGTCGCCACCGTGGCCCTCACCGTGACGGCCGCCGCGTTCGGCGGGTCCCTGGCCGGCCGCGCCGGAAGCGGGCCGCGCGCCGGTGCGCAACCCGCCGCCGCGGCGGACGCGGCGGGCCGCGGGCACGAGCACTGGGTCGACACCTGGACCTCGATGCCGCAGCTGACCGAGCCGGGCAACATGCCGCCGGCCCCGTACACGCAGGACGGCGCGGTGTTCGCCGACACCACGCTGCGGCAGACCGTGCACGTCACGCTCGGCGGCCGCTCCCTGCGGCTGCACGTCTCCAACGCGTTCGGCGGCGCCGCGCTGCCGGTGACGGCGGTGTCCGTGGCCCGCCCGGACGGCGGCCGGTCGGGTGCGCGGGCGATCGTGCCCGGGAGCGCGCGGGCGGTGACCTTCGGCGGGCGGCCCGGGGTCACCGTGCCGGTCGGCGCGCAGATGGTCGCCGACCCGCTGGACTTCCCGGTCGCCGCGGGGGAGACCCTCACCGTCACGATGTACCTGGCCGCCGGCCAGCAGTCGACGGCCATCACCTCGCACCCCGGCTCGCGCACCACCTCGTACATGCTGCGCGGCGACCACCTCGACGACGCCGACCTGGACGGCGCCGCCCAGGTCAACCACTGGTACTTCCTGAGCGCCGTCGAGGTGCAGGCACCGGCCGCCGACCGGGCGACCGTCGTCCTGGGCGACTCCCTCGCGGACGGCCGCGGCTCCACCGACAACGGCGACGACCGCTGGCCCGACCGGCTGCGGGCCCGGCTGGCCCAGCACGGCGACACCGCGGGCACCGCGGTGCTCAACCAGGCCGCGGGCGGCAACCGGGTCCTCAACGACGGGCTGGGCCCCAACGCCCTGTCCCGCCTGGACCGCGACGTGTTCGCGCAGCCCGGCGTCACCTCGCTGATCGTCTCCGAGGGCGTCAACGACCTCGGCACCGCCGACGCCACCCCGGCGGCCCAGCAGGCCGTCACCGCGGACCTGATCGACGCGTACCGGCAGATCGTGCTGCGCGCCCACGCGCAGGGACTCTCCGTCTACGGCGCCACCCTCACCCCCTTCGGCGGCAGCCAGTACGACGACGCCGCAGGGCTGCGCGAGGCGTCCCGCCAGGCGGTCAACGCCTGGATCCGCACCAGCGGGGAGTTCGACGCGGTGCTCGACTTCGACCGCGCCGCCCGCGACCCGCAGGCCCCCCGCCGGCTCCGCCCCGACCTGGACGTCGGCGACCACCTGCACTTCAACCCGGCCGGCTACCAGGCCCTCGCCGACTCCGTCCCGCTGCGCCTCTTCGGCCCCGGGGCCCGCTGACCCGCCGGCCGGGCACCGGACCACGACCCGGGAGGGCGGCGGACCACGACCCGGGAGGGCGGCGCGGGCCGCTCCTCCCGGGTCAGGGGCTGACCGCGAGGACCAGGTAGGCGCCGAGGATCGCCAGGTGGACGCCGCCCTGCAGCGGGGTGGCGCGCTTGGGGATGACGGTGAGGGTGCCGACCGCGACGGTCAGCGCCAGCAGGATCATGTGGTTGGCGCCGAGGCCGAGTTCGAGCGGGCCGGAGAGCCAGCTGGAGGCGATCGCCACGGCGGGGATGGTCAGGCCGATCGAGGCCAGCGCCGAGCCGAGGGCCAGGTTGAGGCTGATCTGGACCCGGTTGCGGACCGCGGCCCGGACCGCGGCGATCGACTCGGGGAGCAGGACCAGCAGCGCGATCACCACGCCGACCACCGCGTTGGGCAGGTCGGCGGCGGCGACGCCGCGCTCGATGGTGGGGGAGACGCCCTTGGCCAGGCCGACCACCGAGACCAGGGCGACGGAGAGCAGGGCGACGCTGACCAGGGTCTCCCTCATGGTCGGCGGTTCGGAGTGGTCGTCCATCGGGTCGACCAGCTCGCCCGCCGGGGTGACCGGCAGGAAGTAGTCGCGGTGACGGACCGTCAGGGTGGAGACGAACAGGCCGTAGATGACGATCGAGGCGGTCGCGGCGAACACCAGCTGGGTGGTGGAGAACTGCGGGCCGGGCTGCGAGGTGGTGAAGGTCGGCAGCACCAGGCTGAGGGTGGCCAGGGTGGCGATCGCGCCGAACGCCGCGCCGGTGCCCTCCGCGTTGAACACCGCGACGCGGTACTTCAACGCGCCCACCAGGATGGACAGTCCGAGGATCCCGTTGCAGGTGATCATGACGGCCGCGAACACGGTGTCCCGGGCCAGGCCGGCGCTCTTGTCGCCGCCGTCGGCCATCAGCGTCACGATCAGCGCCACCTCGATGATGGTGACGGCCACCGCCAGCACCAGCGAGCCGTACGGCTCGCCGACCCGGTGGGCGATCAGCTCCGCGTGGTGCACGGCCGCCACCACCGACACCGCCAGGAAGCACGCCACCAGCGCCACCACCGGCCAGGGCAGGTCGCGGTGCCAGGTCGCCAGGAGCAGCAGGAACGCCAGCACCGGGGCGACGGTCGTCCACTGCAGGTAGTGCGGTCGCGGGGAGGAAGCCATACGGCCGAGCTTCGCAGATGGCACCGGCCGCGCCGGGAAGTGACACTCGTGGCGGTGGGCACGATGGACGGCGAGGAGCTGCGGCGATGGTCGGACGGCGGACGGTACTGGCGGCGGCGCTCGGGCTGACGGCGGCGGCCTGCGCCGCACCCGCGGCGCATCGGACCCCTGACGTGCCGTCAGCGCCGCCGGCACCTGACGCACCGTCGTCCCCGTCCCCGTCCCCGTCCCCGTCGCCGTCGTCCGTGCGGCCGCCCGCGCAGCCCGACCGGGAGCAGGTGCTGGCCCGCTACGCCGGGCGGGTGCCGCAGCAGTGGGGGACCGACCTGCCGGGGGTGGCGGCCACCGTCCCGGGCGGGGCGCTGGCGCTGACCTTCGACGCGTGCGGCGGGCCGGGCGGGGACGGCTACGACGCGGCGCTGATCGGCACGTTGCGCCGCCTCGCGGTGCCCGCCACGCTGTTCCTGAACGCCCGCTGGGTGGACGCGAACCCGGGGCCGTTCGCCGAACTGGCCGCCGACCCGCTGTTCGAACTGGGCAACCACGGCACCGCGCACCGCCCGCTGTCGGTGACCGGCCGTTCGGCGTACGGCATCACCGGGACGGCGGACCCGGCGGCCGCGTACGAGGAGGTGGCGGGCAACCGGGCGAAGCTGACCGCCCTGCTGGGGCGGGCGCCGGGCTGGTTCCGGTCGGGGACGGCGCACTACGACGAGGTCGCGGTGGCCCTGGTGGGGGAGTTGGGCGAGCGGGTGGCCGGGTTCGCGGTGAACGGCGACGGCGGGGCGACGTTCACCCCCGGGCAGGTCGCGGCGACGGTGGCCGCCGCGCCGCCCGGCTCGATCGTGATCAGCCACTTCAACCACCCGGACGCGGGCACCGGCGCGGGCTACGCGCAGGTGCTGCCGCGACTGGTGGACGCCGGGCGGAACTTCGTCCGGCTGTCCGGCTGACGGCCGTCCCGTCGAGGACCGCTGACCGGTGGCCGTCCGGCCGGGGAGCGCGGTGACTCTCAGGCGATGTCGGTCAGTTCGCGGACGCCGCGCAGCCTGGAGGAGAGCAGGAGGACGGGGGAGAGCACGGTCAGCGCGCAGGCCAGGGCGAGGGCGGTGCGGGCGCCCCAGAGCGAGACGGCGCTGCCCGCGGCCAGGGCGCCGACCGGGATGGCGCCCCAGGAGACGAACCGGACGGTGGCCATCACCCGGGGCAGCAGGGCGGCCGGGACGGTGGTCTGCCGGTAGGTGCGGGTCAGGATGCTGAGCACCACCACGGAGGCGCCGAACCCGGCGTTGCCGAGCGCGAACAGCAGCAGGCCGGGGCCGCCGGGGGCGAGTGGCATCAGCGGGGCGGCCGCGACGCCGAACAGCGAGCCGTACACCAGGGTGCGGGCGGTGCCGAAGCGGGCGGCCAGCCGGGGGGTGAGCGCCGCGCCGAGCAGGCTGCCGGCGCCCTCGGCGGCCATCAGCACGCCGACCAGGCCGGCCGGGGCGTGCAGGGTGCGGACCAGGAACAGCGGGACGACGGCCATCAGCGCGCCGCAGACGAAGTTGACGCAGGTCGCCTCGGCCAGGCACGGGCCGACCACCGGGTGCCGGGTCGCGTAGCGCCAGCCCTCGCGGATCTGGGCGCCGAAGGACGGGCGTGCGGCGCCCGGTGCGGGGCGCTCGGCGGCGGCCCGGGGCAGCGTGCGCAGCAGCGCCGCCGAGCACAGGAAGCTCACCGCGTCGGTGACCAGCGCCGTTGCGGCGCCCAGCAGTTGGACCAGCAGGCCGCCGAGCGAGGGCCCGGCGAGCTGGTTCGCGGCGTGGGTGGCGGAGGTGAGGCTGTTGCGGGCGGTCAGCTGCTCGGGCGGCACCACGGCGGGCAGGAAGGTGGAGTTCCCGACGTCGAAGACCACGCCGGCGAAGCTGACCAGCAGGGCCGCCGCCACCAGGTGCGGCAGGCCGAGCACGCCGAGCGCGGCGGCCAGCGGGACGGAGGCGATCGCGGCGGCGCGCAGCAGGTCCATGGCGATCTGGGTGCCGCGCAGCGGCAGGCGCTGCACCAGGACGCCGGCCGGCAGGCCGATCACCAGCCAGGCCACGTACCCGGCGGCGGTGACCAGGCCGACCTGGAAGCCGCTGGCGTGCAGCACCGAGACGGCGGTCAGCGGGAGGGCGATCGCGGTGACGGCGTCGCCGAGGCCGCTGACGGTGGTGGCCGTCCAGTAGCGCCAGAACGCGGCGGCCGCCCCGGCGGCGGGGGCCCGCAGCGGGCGGTCGGTGCTGGTGGGACTGGACGTGCTCATGTGGCGTTCCCCCTGGTGGCAGGCAGTGAGTTCCCTTTGGGAACTCACTATAGGTGGTGCGGGGGCGACAGTGGCAAGGTGGTTCCATGCGCTACACCGACGTCGGCGACACCGACTGCTCCATCGCCCAGGCGCTGTCCGTGGTCGGCGACTGGTGGACCCTGCTGCTGGTGCGCGACCTCGCGGGCGGCACCCACCAGTTCGACGCCCTGCACGAATCGCTCGGCATCAGCCGCAAGGTGCTCACCGCCCGGCTGCGCGCCCTGGTCGAGGACGGCGTGGTCGAGAAGCGCCTCTACCACGCCCACCCGCCGCGCTACGCCTACCACTTGACCGACAGGGGCTGGGCGCTGCTGCCGGTGCTGGTCGCCCTCCAGGACTGGGGCGGCCGCCACCTGCTCGGCGACGGCACCCTCACCGCCACCGCCGGGCCGGACTCCGCCGAGAGCCGCCGGGTGCACGCCCTGGTCGGCGCCCGCGTCCCCGAACTCGCCCTGCCCGCCGCCTCGGACAGCGCCCGCCCGCCGCTGACCGACCCGGTCGGCCGCACCCCCTGGACGGTGCTGTACTGCTTCCCCGGTGCCTACGCCCCCGGCACCCAGGGCTACCCGCCCGGCTGGGACGACATCCCCGGCACCGTCGGCTGCACCCTGGAGTCCTGCACCTACCGCGACCGGCTGGCCGAGTTCACCGCGCGCGGCGCCACCGTGCACGGCGTCTCCACCCAGCGCCCCGACCAGCAGGCCGCGTTCGCCGCCCACCAGAACATCCCGTTCCCGCTGCTCTCCGACGCCGCCCTGCGGCTGACCGGCGCCCTGCGGCTGCCCACCTTCCGGGCCGGCGGCGCCGACCGGCTCAAACGGCTCACCCTGCTGGTCGACGCCGCCCGCACCGTGCGCGCGGTGCTCTACCCGGTGCCCGACCCGGGCGGCTCGGTGGGCGAAGTGCTGGCGCTGCTGGACGGGTTGACGGCCGCCCAGCGGTAGAGCAGCACCGAGGCGAGCGCGGCCAGCGCGCACCAGGTGGAGACGAACGCCAGCCGCCACAGCAGCGCGCAGGCCAGCGCGCCCAGCCCGGCGACCCACCCCAGCAGCCGCAGGTGCCGGTCGCCCGAGCCCAGCAGCGCGCCCAGCACCGCCGCCAGGTACCCGGCCAGCAGCAGGCCGGGCGCCGGGACGCCGACCGCGTACCCCAGGGTGTGGCCGTGCGCGTGCGCCGCCACCGGGTGCCGGACCAGCGCGAGCGCCAGCGGGACGGCCACCGCCGCGCCCAGCAGGGTGCACCACGCCGCGCTCCGGCGGCGGGTCGCGCACCACACCGCCGCCGGGACGTACAGCGGCAGCAGCGGCAGCGCGACCACCGCCCACACCGTCCGGGCCCATGCCCAGCCCGCCCACACGCCCGCCTCCACCAGCTGGTGCGCGCCCAGCAGCAGCGGCAGTGCGGCCAGCGGCAGCCGCCGGGTCGCCCCGGCGCGCACCGCCGCGGCGGCGCCGACCGCCGCCACGGCGGCCCCGGCGACCAGGTCGGCCTGCGCGCTCCAGCACATCCGGCCAGCGTACGAGCGGACGGGCCGTCAGTACGACTGGAACTCGAGCAGCCGGCCCTCCGGGTCGCGCAGGTGGGCGGTGCGCATCGTCGGGCCCCACTCCGGCCGGTCCGCGGGCGGCCGCACCGCCGTGCCCCCGGACCGCACGGCCAGCGCGTACGCGGCGTCCACGTCCGCGACCCGGCAGACGAACGCGTCGCCCCGGGGCGCGGCCGGCTCCTCGCCCAGGGCGGCCGCCATCGCGGCCCGGTCGAACAGCACCAGCAGCGCCTGGTCGCCGACGTCCCAGTGCGCGTACGGGCCCTGCGCGGAACCCTGGACGCGGTGGGCGCCGAGCAGCGGCGGCAGCACGGCGTCGTAGAAGGCGAAGCAGGCCGGGAAGTCGGCGACCAGCAGGCGTGGGTGCAGCGCGTCCACGGGATCCCTCCGGGGGTTCTCGACAATCGTGGGTGTTCACCCACTATAGGGGTGAACCTATGATTGCCTCCATGGCCACCCCCGACCGGACCCCGCCCTCGCTGCTCGACCTGACCACCTACCTGCTCTCCCGCACCGGCAAGGACGCCCGCACCCGGCTCGCCGACCGCCTCGCCGCCGACGGCCTGCGCCTGTACCACCACGCCGCCCTCGCCGCCCTCGCCGACCTCGGCCCGCACACCCAGCGCGAACTCGCCACCCGCCTGCGCCTGGACCCCAGCGACCTCGCCAAGGCCGCCGACCTGCTCGCCGCCCGCGGCTGGATCGACCGCACCCGCGACCCCGCCGACCGCCGCCGCCTCACCCTCACCCTCACCGCCGCCGGCCGCACCCGCCTCGCCGCGCTGCACGCCGAGGCCCGCACCGTCCAGGACGCCGTCCTCGCCCCCCTCGACCCCGCCGAACGCGCCACCCTGCACGCCCTGCTGCTGCGCCTGCACACCGCCGCCGCCCCGGAGTAGCGTGGAAGGACGGCCCCCCGGCGCCCCCCGGTGCCCCCTCCGGCATAGCCCGGCGCCCCCCGGCGCACCCCCCGGCGCAGCCGGGCCCGCGCGGCACGGCAGCGGCGGGCCGCGGAACTGATCACCCGTCAAGGCCGCCTCTTGTAGGGTGCGTTCGGGCCGGCCGGGCACCCGGCGGCCCATCGGCGACCCGACGCGGGGACGGAGCACACGGATGCGGATCGGAATCATCGGCACCGGAACGGTCGGGCGGACCCTGGGCGGCAGACTGGTCGCCCTCGGCCACGAGGTCACCCTCGGCTCGCGCACCAAGGGCAACGCCGCCGCCGAGGACTGGGCGGCCCGCACCGGCCCGCTCGCCCACCCGGGGACGTTCGCCGAGGCCGCCGCCTTCGGCGACCTCGTCATCAACGCCACCGGCGGCACCGTCGCCCTCGCCGCGGTCGAACTCGCCGGCCCGGAGAACCTGGCCGGCAAGACCCTGCTGGACGTCTCCAACCCGCTGGTGTTCGCCCCGGACGGCCAGGTCACCCTCGACCCGGTCAACGACGACAGCATCGGCGAACGCCTCCAGCGCGCCCTGCCCGACACCAAGGTCGTCAAGGCGCTCAACACCGTCAACTGCGAGGTCATGGTCGACCCCGGCCGCGTCCCCGGCGAGCACCAGCTGTTCGTCGCGGGCGAGGACGCCGGCGCCAAGGCCCAGGTCACCGCGCTGCTCGGCGAGTTCGGCTGGCCCGCCGACGCCGTCCTCGACCTCGGCGGGATCGACGCCGCCCGCGGCCTGGAGATGCTGATGCCGTTCTGGCTGCGCCTGATGCGCCACTACGGCCACGCCGACTTCAACTACGCCATCCGCACCGCGCGCTGAACCCCGCGCACCGCCCCGGGGCGGGGCCCGGACCAACGAGAGGCAGCACCATGAGCGACACCACCCACCAGGCCCCGCCCCCCTACCAGCCGCTCGACGAGGACTGGGACACCGCCCTCGCCGTCGTCGCCCACCCCGACGACATGGAGTACGGCGCCGCGGCCGCCGTCGCCCGCTGGACCGGGCAGGGCAAGCGGATCAGCTACCTGATGGTCACCAGCGGCGAAGCCGGCATCGACGGCATGGACCCCGAGCAGTGCCGCCCCGTCCGGGAGCGCGAACAGGTCGAATCGGCCCGGCTCGTCGGCGTCGAGACCGTCGAGTTCCTCGGCTACCCCGACGGCATCCTCGAGTACGGGCTGCCGCTGCGCCGCGACCTGGCCCGGGCGATCCGCCGCCACCGCCCGGACGTCGTGATCACCACCAACTTCCGCGACACCTACGGCGGAGTCTTCCCCAACCAGGCCGACCACATCGCCGTCGGCCGGGCCACCCTCGACGCGGTGCGCGACGCGGGCAACCGCTGGGTCTTCCGCGAACTCACCGCCGAGGGCCACCAGCCCTGGAACGGCGTCCGCCAGCTCTGGGCGGCCGGCTCCCCCGACGGGCGGCACGCCGCCGACACCACCGACACCTTCGCCGCCGGCGTCGCCTCGCTGGAGGCCCACCGCGCCTACCTGGACGGCCTCGGCGGCGACATGGCCAACGCCGCGGAGTTCCTGGAGGGCATGAGCCGCGAGGCCGGCTCCCGGCTCGGCACCCGGTTCGCCGCCGCCTTCGAGGTGATCGCCTTCCGCTGACCCGCCCCGGAGGCCCGCCCCGGCGGCGGCCCGCCCCCGGACGGCCTCGACCTCAAACGGCCTTGACCTCAAGCGGACTTGAGCTCCTACGGTGATCGGGTTCCGTCACGCAGCAGAGGCACGAGAGGGAGGGACGCATGGGCGTCGAGCTCAAGGAGTACTCGCCGCAGGAGCTGGCCGCGCAGCCCGTCGGCGCGTGGACCGGCACGGCCTGCCGGCTGGTGGTCGGGGCGATCCGCGAACAGCTGGCGGTGGAGGACCTCACCCAGCCGCACTGGTGGACGCTCAACCACGCCGCCGGGAGCCCGGGCCGGTGGACCCGGGCCGCCCTGACCGAACGGCTGGCGCCGTGGGACGACCTCGGGACCGACTTCGACCGGGTCTTCGACGACCTCGCCGCCCGCGGCTGGCTGGCCGAGGACGCCGCCGGCGGCCTGGCGCTGACCGAGGAGGGCGAGGCCGGACGCCTCCGGGCCAGGGAGCGCAACCTGCGGGTGCACCGGCAGGTGCACGAGGGCGTCGACCCGGAGGACTTCGTGACCACCATCAACGTCCTGCGCCGGATGGTCGCCAACCTGGGCGGCGACGGGAACCTGCCCACCTGATCCTCAGGACCGACCGCTGCCGCGGCCGTTGCCGTTGTTGTCGTTGTCGTTGTCGTTGTCGGCGGGGGCGCCGTCGCCGTTCTGGTGCGGGATCCGGCCGGCGGCGGCGTCCCGGGGCGGCCGGTGGCGGCGGCGCAGCCAGGTGCGGACGAGCAGGAGCAGGGCCAGGGCCGCCAGGACGGCGAACAGCAGGACCTGGTAGCGGACGGCCTGGCGGTAGAGGGTGTCGATGTTGCTGCCCGCGAAGTAGCCGACCGCCGTCCAGACGCCCGCCCACAGCGCCGCGCCCAGCACGTTGGCGGGCATGAAGCGGCGCCAGGGCATCTCGGTGGTGCCCGCGATCAGGCCGTTGGTCTGGCGCAGGCCGTCGACGAAGCGGGCCCCGGTGACCACCAGGGCGCCGCGGCGGCGGAAGAAGGACTCGGCGCGCTCCATCCGCTCCGGGGTGAGCCGGACGTACCGGCCCCAGCGGTGCACGACGGCCAGGCCGCCGGTGCGGCCCAGCACGTACGCGAGGGTGTTGCCCGCGACCGCCGCCAGCACGGCGACCAGCAGCAGCACCGGCAGGGACAGCTGCCCCGCGCCCGCGTACACCGCGGCCAGCACCAGGATGGTCTGGCCCGGCACCGGGACCACGCAGTTGTCGAGGAACACCAGCACCCCGACCGCGAGGTAGCCGTAGTGGTCGAGCAGCGGGGCGAGGTGGGCCAGCGGGCCGGGCAGGGGTGGCGACAAGGTCGGGATCTCCTCCCACCGGGCCCGGCGGGGGCCCTGGGGTCAGCGCTGCTCCTCGCCGGAACGGTGCTCGACGAGGCAGTCGGGGCCGGGGTAGACGAGGCCGGCGTGGCCGTCCTCGAAGCGGACCAGGTACGGCGGTTCGCCGTCGGTGCCGCGCACCTCGACGATCTCACCCTTGCGGTCGGTCATGCCGACCGACCTGCTGAACATGTGGACGTGGTCTCCCACGGTGGCTTGCATCGGACACTCCCGCCGGCGGGTCGGACAGGGACTTTCGGGCTCCCTTCCACTGTGCGGCGGCCACCCGGACGGCGCAATGGCGGGGTGCTCAAGCAGACCCGCGGGGTACTCGGCAGGCCCGCGGGGTGCTCAGCTGGCCGGCGGGGTCTGGGCGAGGTAGCTGCACACCAGCCGCTTGCACTCGGCGATCAGCGCCGGGTCGCCCGCCGGGTCGGCCCGGAACGCCAGCTTCAGCACCGCGTCCGCGCACTCCATCGCCACCCGCAGGGCCAGCGCGTACCCGGGCGCCGCGAACAGCTCGCCGCCGATCGTGCGCAGCCGGACCGCGACCGCCGCGTTGTTGTCCAGCTCGGCGTCCAGCAGGTGCAGGTCGTCGACCTCGGCGGGGACGGTGTCGACCAGGCCGAAGTCCAGGTGGCCGAAGCCCGGCACGTCGCGCTTCATCGCCACGAACTCGTCCACCGCGTGGTCGGTGAAGGACGCCAGGTCGGGCGGGCCGGCGGCCGCCACCCGGCGGGCCAGGCCGTCCAGGAAGCGGGCCAGGTTGCGTTCGGCGAGGGCCGCCAGCAGGCCCTCCTTGCCGGCGAAGAACTGGTACAGGGTGCCGATCGGCACCTCCGCGCGCAGCGCCACCTCCTTGGTGGTCAGCCCCGCCGACCCGCTCTCGTCCAGCAGCCCCGCGCAGGCGTCCAGCAGCCGCTCGTACCGCTCCTGGCTGCGCTGCTGCACCGGCCGGCGGCGGGCCCCGGCCGCCGGGGCGCGGGGGGCACGGGCGGCGGACGCGGAGGGCTGCGGGGTCATGGCGCCACTCTGCCGCATCCGGTCGGGGCGGGGCGAATTCCGACCGTTCCGGTGTGGTTGGGTGTCGGATCATGAACGAGGAGCGGGCGGTGGAACGGGTGGCGGCGCGGGCGGTGACGGTCCAGCGGGCCGGGCGGATCGAGGACGGGGCGTGCCGGCACCTGCTGGTGTGGCGGGCCGGACCGGGCTGGCGGATGGCCGGCTCCGGCGTCCTCGGCGGCGGGCTGGGCGAGCGGCACTGGGTCCTCAACGCGCAGGTCCGGGCCGGGTACGGGCGCCTCGACCCGGCCGAGCACCTGGCCGAACTCGCCGTCGCGCAGGGCCTGTCCGGGCCCGGGACGGGCCTGATGACGGCCGCCGAGGTCGACGCCTGCACCTGGGCCGAGGACGGTGGCGCCACCGCGCTGGCCACCACCGGCATCGGCGTCCCCACCTGGGCCGCCGCGCCCGAGGCCGCCGCCGGGATTGTCGGGGCCGCTGGGGCCGCCGGGGCCGGGTACGTGCCCGGCACCATCAACATCCTGGCCGTCGTCCCCGCGCCGGTCTCCGACGCCGGGCTGCTCAACCTGCTCACCACCGCCACCGAGGCCAAGGTCCAGGCCCTGCTGGAGGCCGGCTACGACTGCTCCGGCACCCCCTCCGACGCGGTCTGCGTCGCCGTCCGCACCGCCGGGCTGGGCGAGCCGGCCGAACCCTTCGGCGGCCCCCGCTCGTTGTGGGGCGCCCGGCTGGCCCGCGCCGTCCACCGCGCCGTGCTGGCCGGGGCCCGCGCCGACCGGGAGCGCCGCGCGGAGTGGGACGGCCCGCCGACCCACCCGGCCACGCTGCCGGGCTGCGGTTGCGAGGACGTCCTGGCGGGGGCGCCGAGCCCGGTGCCGTCAGGTCGGGGGTCGTCGGGTCAGGGGCCGGGGGCGGTGGTCCGGGCGCGGGGCGCGGGCTGACGGTGGGGGCTGACGGCGGGTGTCGGCGGTGGGGGGCTGACGGCCGGTCAGGTGCCGGGAAGCTGCTCCTGGTCGATGACGTAGACCAGGGTGCGCTCGGGAGCGTCGGCGCAGTGCCGGCCGAGCTTCTCCCAGCGGGACTCGGGGCTGCGCAGCGGGCGGTGGCAGCGGCGGCAGCGGACCACGGGGGCCGGGCGGCGTTCGACGGCCGTGCCGGGGAGCGGGGGTTCGGTGCTGCCGCGCTGATCTTTCACCGGACCAGTTCACCACCGGGCGGCGGCGGACGCGAGAGGGGGGTGCGCCCGGGGCGTGCGCGGCGGGCCCGGGCGGGGTGTGGGTTCGGGCCAGATGCGGGGGCGGGCGAAGGGAGTTGAGGTGCCGTCAGGAGGCGGGCGGCACGGGCGGGGGACGAGCGGCGCAGGTGGGCGGTGGTGGTCCGGGTGGCCCGAAGTGAATGCACATGACCAACACTTGGTTGTCGAATGCACCCATCGGGCCTAGCGTCGGGGCGCCGGTGCGGTCGTACGGGAACGACCCCGCCCCCGCCGGGGCGGTGCGGCACCGGCCTGTTCGAGGAAGGGCCACCCCTCGCATGTGCGGGATCACCGGATGGGTCTCGTTCGACCGGGACCTGAGCACCGAGCACGCCACCCTCGCCGCGATGACCGCCACCATGGCCTGCCGCGGACCGGACGCCGCGGGCGTCTGGCTCGGCACCCACGTCGGCCTCGGCCACCGCCGGCTCGCCGTCATCGACCTCGACGGCGGCCGCCAGCCGATGACCGCCGAGCACGACGGGCGCACCGTGCTGGTCACCACCTACAGCGGCGAGATCTACAACTACCGGGAGCTGCGCGCCGAGTTGAAGGCCCGCGGCCACGCCTTCCGGACCGCGAGCGACACCGAGGTCGCGCTGCACGCCTACCTGGAGTGGGGCGAGGCGTTCACCGAGCACCTCAACGGCATGTACGCCTTCGCGCTGTGGGACCCGCGCAGCGAGGAGCTGCTGCTGGTGCGCGACCGGATGGGCATCAAGCCGCTCTACTACTGGCCCACCCCCGACGGCGTCCTGTTCGGCTCCGAGCCCAAGGCGATCCTCGCCCACCCCGAGGTCCGCGCCGTGGTCGACGCCGAGGGCCTGGCCGAAGTGCTCTCCTTCACCAAGACCCCCGGCCACGCCGTCTACCGCGGCATGCGCGAACTCAAGCCCGGCCACACCCTGCGGGTGCGCCGCGAGGGCCTGGCCGAACGCCGGTACTGGGCGCTCGAGTCGCACGAGCACACCGACGACCTGCCGACCACCATCGCCACCGTCCGGGAACTGCTCGACGACATCGTGGCCCGCCAGCTGATCGCCGACGTCCCGCTGTGCACCCTGCTCTCCGGCGGCCTCGACTCCTCGGTGATCACCGCGCTCGCCGCGCAGGGCCTGGCCGCCGCCGGACAGGGGCCGGTCCGCTCGTTCGCCGTCGACTTCACCGGCCAGGCCGAGAACTTCGTCCCCGACGAACTGCGCGCCACCCTGGACGGCCCCTACGCGCACGCCCTGGCCGCGCACGTCGGCTCCGCGCACCGCGACATCGTGCTCGACACCGCCGACCTGATGGAGCGCCGCCACCGCGAGGCCGTGCTCACCGCCCGCGACCTGCCGCTCGGCCTCGGCGAGGGCGACACCTCGCTGTACCTGCTGTTCAAGGCGATCCGCGAGCAGTCCACCGTCGCGCTGTCCGGTGAGTCCGCCGACGAGGTGTTCGGCGGCTACCTGTGGTTCCACGACCCGGCCGCCGTCGCCCACGACGGCTTCCCCTGGATGTACACCTTCGCCAGGGGCTTCGGCGGCGGCGCCGCCACCCTCAACCCGCAGTCGCTGCTCGCCCCTGACCTGCTCGCCAAGCTCGACCTGCCCGGCTACCGGGACGCCCGCTACCGCGAAGCCCTCGCCGACGTGCCCCGGCTGGCCGGCGAGAGCGCCCACGAGCGCCGGATGCGGGAGATCAGCCACCTGCACCTGACCCGGTTCGTCCAGATCCTGCTGGACCGCAAGGACCGCGCCTCGATGGCCGTCGGCCTGGAGGTCCGCGTCCCGTTCTGCGACCACCGCCTCGTCCAGTACGTCTTCAACACCCCCTGGGCGATGAAGAGCTTCGACGGCCGGGAGAAGTCCCTGCTGCGCGCCGCCGCCCGCGACGTGCTCCCCGACGCGGTCGCCCAGCGCGTCAAGAGCCCCTACCCCTCCACCCAGGACCCGCGCTACGCCGAGGCGCTCCGCGCCGAACTGCGCGAACTGCTGGCCGACCGGGACGCCCCCGGCCGCGACCTGCTCGACCTGGCCGCCGCGACGGCCGCCGTCGCCGACGCCCCCGGCCGGGACCTGCGCAACGCGGGCGAGGTGGTGCTGCTGCTGGACGGCTGGCTGCGGCGCTACCAGGTCGCGCTGGAGCTGTAGGGCGCCGGCCCGCGGCCGGGCGAGGGCGGCCCGGCCGCGGGCCGACGGTGCGTCAGTTCGCAGGCCGGCGGTGCGTCAGCTCGCGGGGGCCTGCAGGTAGACGGTCCGGGTGTCGCTCGCGATCTTGGTGACCTGGATGATGACCGGGTAGGTGCCGTTCCTCATCCAGGCCACGCTGGCGCCGACCTCGACCGGACCGACGGTGTAGAGCTGTTCCCGGGCGGGCCGCCTCCGGTCGGCGAAGGTGTGCTCGGCGCCGTCGCAGGTGGCGCCCTGGTACATGCCGAGCGTGCCGGAGAGGACGCCCACCCCGGTGGGGAGCGGCGAGCACCGGTAGGTGCCCGAGATGGTCACGAACCCGTTGGCGTCGACGGTGCCGGTGGAGTCGAGGGTCACCGTCGCGGTGACGGTGGCGGGGGTCGTCCCCGTGGTGGCGGCCTGGGCCGGCGCGGCGGCCCAGAGTGCGGAGAGCAGCGTGACGGACGCGGCGGTGGACAGTGCGGCGGCAGCAGAACGTCGCAAGGAACTTCTCCTCAGCAGGGGAATCGGCCCAGTTTGGTCTAGACCTGTTGTCGGAACCGTACCGGCTGCTCCGCCGGAGAAGCTGGCGCACCGTCAGGAACTGCCCAGGGCAAGGGAGATGCTGCCTGATCGGGCATCCGCGGCCCGGCGGGAGGGCGCGGAGGTGCAGGAGCGAGGGCGGGGGCCTCCTATCCTGGGGGCTTGCGGACCGAAGAGGGCGGGACACGTGGTGAGAGTGCTGTTGGCCGAGGACATGCACCTGGTGCGCGGCGCGCTGCGGGCGCTGCTCGCCGAGGCCGGGGACATCGAGGTGGTGGCCGAGACCGGGCACGGCGACCAGGTGGTGCCCACCGCGCTGGCGCACCGGCCCGACGTGGCGGTGCTGGACATCGACCTGCCCGGGGCCGACGGGATCGCCGGCACCGCCGCGCTGCGCGAACGGCTGCCCGAGTGCCGGGTGCTGATCCTGACCGCCCACCGGCGGGTCGAGGTGCTGCGGGCCGCGCTGGCCGCCGGGGCGGCCGGGTTCATGCCCAAGGACGCCCCGCCGGACCGGCTGGCCGACGCCGTCCGCCGGGTCGCGGCCGGGGAGAGCGCCGTCGACCCCGACCTGGCGGCCCGCGCCCTGACCGCCCCCGCCAGCCCGCTGACCGAGCGCGAGGCGCAGGTGCTGGGCCTGGCCGCGGAGGGCTGCGAGCCCCGCGAGATCGCCAAGCGGCTGCACCTCTCGGCCGGGACGGTGCGCAACTACCTCGCCGCCGCCCAGCTGAAACTCGACGCCCGCACCCGCCTGGACGCCGTCCGGATCGCCCGGGAGGCGGGCTGGCTGCCGCACCGGGGGTGAGGGCGGGTGGGGGCCGGCCTGCTGTCGGGTGGGGCTTCGTCGGGGTGGGGA
>NZ_JOGH01000133.1:0-17035 GCF_000721345.1 Kitasatospora sp. NRRL B-11411
TATAAGAGACAGGTCCCCGGCCACCCGCACCTCGAACGCCCCGCCCGCCACCCGGGCCCGCAGCGCCTCCCCGGCCCCGGCCTGCCCGGGATCGGTCAGCACCGTGCCGTCCGCCTTCTGCAGCACCGCGTACCCGCGCTCCAGGGTGGCCAGCGGGGAGAGCGCCACCACCCGGGCCAGCGCGTGCCCCAGG
This sequence comes from Kitasatospora sp. NRRL B-11411, assembly GCF_000721345.1. Lineage (NCBI taxonomy): Bacteria > Bacillati > Actinomycetota > Actinomycetes > Kitasatosporales > Streptomycetaceae > Kitasatospora > Kitasatospora sp. NRRL B-11411. The sequence goes on from NZ_JOGH01000133.1 coordinate 194, forward strand.
TCGGTCTGGGCGTGGTCCAGCCGGTGGCCGAGCACCCGCCGGGCCCGCTCCACCAGCGCGTCCACCTCCGCACCGCGGGCCGCCACCGCCTCGGTCGGCGCCGCCAGCACCGGCCGGCTGCGCACCGAGGCCAGCCCCGCCGACTCCCGCTCCACCCGGTTCAGCACGTGCCGCCGCGCCCGGTCCCGCAACTGCCGCACCCGGGCCAGCTCCTCGCCCACGTCCGGCACCACCCGCTTCGCCGCGTCGGTCGGCGTGGACGCCCGGAAGTCCGCGACGAAGTCCAGCAGCGGCCGGTCCGGCTCGTGCCCGATCGCACTCACCACCGGCGTCCGGGCCGCCGCCACCGTCCGCACCAACTCCTCGTCGGAGAACGGCAGCAGGTCCTCCACGCTGCCGCCGCCGCGGGCCACCACGATCACCTCGACCTCCGGCAGCGCGTCCAACTCCCGCACCGCCGCACACACCTGCCCCACCGCCTGCGGCCCCTGCACCAGCACGTTGCGCACCTCGAAACGCACCGCCGGCCAGCGCCGCCGGGCGTTCTCCAGCACGTCCCGCTCCGCCGCCGAACCCCGGCCGGTCACCAGCCCCACGCAGCCCGGCAGGAACGGCAGCGGCTTCTTCCGGTCCTCCTCGAACAGCCCCTCGGCGAACAGCCGCCGCTTCAACTGCTCCAGCCGCGCCAGCAGTTCACCCAGCCCGACCAGCCGCAACTCCGACGCCCGGAGCGACAGCGTCCCGCGCGCCGTGTACCACTCCGGCTTCGCCCGGACGATCACCCGGGCCCCCTCCTGCACCGCGTCCGCGACCTGCTCGAACACCTGCCGGAAGCAGGTCACCGTCAACGAGACGTCCCGCTCCGGGTCCCGCAGGGTCAGGAACACCATCCCCGCCCCCGGCCGCCGGTTCAGCTGCGCGATCTGCCCCTCCACCCACACCTCGCCCAGCCGATCGACCCACCCCCCGATCAACGCCGAGACCTTCCCCACCGGCAGGGGCGCTTCCGCACTGCTCGCATTGGCCATCCCCCGAGGCTAACCGCCGACCGCGACAAACCGGGGGCGCGGGGAACTGCGCGGCCAACCGAGTACCCACAGCCAGATCGCGAAGCAGGACCATCACTTGCACCGTCCCGCGACCTTGCTGACGTTCACCTCCCGCTGCGCGCAGTTCCCCGCGCCCCTGGCCTCACGCCTCGCGTTCCCGCCCGCGCTGAGCGACCAGCACCGCCAACCCCACCGCCAGCCACACCGCCCCCACCACCTGCGCCGTGTGCGAGGCCTCCACCAGCACCGCGATCCCCAGCAGCGGCACCACCCCGTGCCGCAGCCAGTCCCGCGAGCCGCCGCGCACCACGTACCAGCCGACCACCGAGGCGTGCAGCAGCACGAACGCGGTGAGCGCGCCGACGTTGACCACCGAGGTCAGCTGGTCCAGCCCGTCGTCCCGGCGGGCCGCCCAGACCGCCGCCACCAGCGTGATCACGGCCGCGGTCAGCAGCGCCCGCCGGGGCACCGCCGTCCGCCCGTCGACCACGCCCAGGACGCGCGGCAGCCGCCCCTCCCGGCCCATGGCGAAGACCAGCCGCCCGGCCGCCGCCTGCCCGGCCAGTGCCGCGAACGCCGCCCCGATCGCCTTGGACGCGGCGATCAGCACGTGCAGCCAGTGCCCGACCGCGGACTCCACGGTGTCGTAGAACGCCGAGCCCTGGGCGGCCGGGTCGGCCGCCAGCTGCTGCGGCGTCGTCGGTTCCAGCACCGCCGCCAGGTAGGTCTGCAGCACGAACAGCAGCCCGGCCAGCGCCAGGCACCACAGCACCGCCCGGGCCACCGCGGCCGACGCGCCGACCGCCTCCTCGACGAACGAGGCGATCGCGTCGAAGCCGAGGTACGAGAGCACCGCCACCGACACCGCCGACAGCACCGCCGTCAACGAGAACGCGCCGACCCCTCCGAACGGGGAGCCCCAGTCCCGGGCCGCCCCGTCCCGGGCCAGCACCACCACCGCCGCCACCACGAACACCGCCAGCACCAGGATCTCCATCGCCAGCACCGCGAACCCGACCACCGCGGCCGTCCGCACCCCGACCAGGTTCAGCGCCGTGGTGACCAGCACCGCCAGCACCGTCCACACCCAGCGCGAGACGTCCGGCACCAGCGAGTTCAGCGCGATCCCGGAGAACAGGTAGGCCACCGCGGGAATCAGCAGGTAGTCCAGCATCGCCATCCACCCGGCGACGAACCCCGCCCCCTCGCCCAACCCGGCCCGGGCGTACGCGAACACCGACCCGGTCCGCGGCACCGCCCGCACCATCTCGGCGTACGACAGCGCGGTGAACCCCATCGCCACCGTCGCCACCAGGTACACCGCCGCCACCGCGCCGTGGCTCTTCGCGTCCAGCACGCCGAACACGCCGACCGGCGCCATCGGGGCGATGAACAGCAGCCCGTACACCATCAGATCCCGCACCCCGAGGGTGCGCCGCAGCTCAGCCGTCCGTACCTGTGTGCTCACCCTGGCCATTCCACCCGATCCGGTCCGCCGCCGCCGCGATGACCACGGCGACGCGCGCGAGGGCCCGCGGGACTCGCCCGTACGATGGAGCCATGTCGACCACCGCTCAGCGCCGTGTCCTGCTCGCCGCCCCCCGTGGCTACTGCGCGGGCGTGGACCGCGCCGTGATCGCCGTGGAGAAGGCCCTGGAGCAGTACGGGGCACCGATCTACGTCCGCAAGCAGATCGTCCACAACAAGTACGTCGTGCAGACCCTGGAGAAGCAGGGCGCGATCTTCGTCGACGAGACGGAGGAGGTGCCCGAGGGCTCGATCGTGGTCTTCTCGGCGCACGGCGTGGCCCCGTCCGTGCACGACGAGGCCGAGACCGGCAAGCTCGCCACCATCGACGCGACCTGCCCGCTGGTCACCAAGGTGCACAAGGAGGCCCGCCGGTTCGCCGACGAGGACTACGACATCCTGCTGATCGGCCACGAGGGCCACGAGGAGGTGGTCGGCACCATGGGCGAGGCCCCGGACCGGATCCACCTGGTGGACGGCGCCGAGGACGTCGCCAACGTCAGGATCCGCGACGAGTCGAAGCTGGTCTGGCTCTCCCAGACCACCCTCTCGGTGGACGAGACCATGGAGACCGTCGGCGCCCTCAAGCAGCGCTTCCCGCTGCTGGTCTCGCCGCCCAGCGACGACATCTGCTACGCCACCCAGAACCGCCAGGTCGCGGTCAAGCAGCTCGCCCCCGAGGCGGACCTGCTGATCGTGGTCGGCTCCAAGAACTCCTCCAACTCGGTCCGGCTGGTCGAGGTCGGCCTCGAGTACGGCGCCAAGGCCGCCCACCTGGTCGACTTCGCCGAGGAGATCGACCCGGCCTGGTTCGAGGGCGTCACCACGGTCGGCCTGACCAGCGGCGCCTCGGTGCCGGAGATCCTGGTCGACGGCGTGCTCGAACTCCTGGCCGGCCACGGCTTCGAGGACGTGCGGATCGTCAAGACCGCCGAGGAGCACCTCACCTTCTCGCTCCCCAAGGAGCTCCGCCGCGACCTGCGCGCCGAGGCCGCCGGCAAGCTCTGACCCGCCCCGCCCCGAGCCCCCTCCAGGTGCCCGGTCCCGCCCGCCGGGACCGGGCACCGTCCGTCCGAACGGCTGCGCCCGCCCCCGTCCGCCCGTACGTTGGTCCGAGGGCCGGCGGGCAGCGGACGCCCCCGGCGGTACGGGAGGCAACGGCAGTGACGACGGTCTTCGGCGTGGACATCGGCGGCTCCGGCATCAAGGGCGCACCGGTCGACCTGGACAAGGGCGCGCTCACCCAGGAGCGCCACAAGGTGCTCACCCCCCACCCGTCCGGCCCGGACGCGGTGGTCGGCGCGGTCTGCGAGGTGGTCCGGCACTTCGACCACCGCGGGCCGGTCGGCCTCACCTTCCCCGGCGTGGTCGTCGACGGGCGCACCAGGACCGCGGCCAACGTCGACAAGGGCTGGATCGGCCTGGACGCCGCCGCCCGGTTCAGCGACGCGCTCGGCCTGCCCGCCACCGTGGTCAACGACGCCGACGCGGCCGGCATCGCCGAGGTCACCTACGGCGCCGGCCGCGGCCGGGCCGGCGTGGTCCTGCTGCTCACCTTCGGCACCGGCATCGGCAGCGCCCTGTTCTCCGACGGCGTGCTCGTCCCCAACACCGAGCTCGGCCACCTCGAACTGCGCGGCAAGGACGCCGAACGGCGCGCCTCCTCCGCCGCCAAGGAGCGCCACGACCTCAGCTGGCCGCAGTGGGCCGAGCGGGTCGACGAGTACCTCGACCTGGTCGAGATGCTGTTCTCCCCGCAGCTGGTGATCGTCGGCGGCGGGGTCAGCCGCAAGCACGAGAAGTTCCTGCCGCTGCTCAAGGACCGGCGCGCCGAGGTCGTCCCCGCCGAACTGCGCAACGACGCGGGCATCGTCGGCGCGGCGATGGCCGCCAGCCTGAAGCCCACGGTGCCCGCCCCCGAGCCCCCGGTCGGCGGGTGACGCGGCCGGACTACCGGGTGCGGTGCCGACGCCGCTGGGCCACGTAACGCGCGGTGACGATCGCGGCGGCCAGGGCGGTGCCGGCGAACAGCCAGCCCGCCCGCAGCGCCAGCCCGCCGGCCAGCGCCACCACCTCGCCGGTGATGCCCTGGGCCGGGCCCGGCTGCAGCAGCACCAGCGCCGCCGCGAAGGCGATCGGCCCGCAGATCGGCGCCGCGGGCAGGTCCGAGTACCGCACCCGCACGGCCAACTGGAAGCACACCACCAGGTAGCCGAGCCCGAACAGCACCCCGAGCCCGCCGAACAGCAGCCGGTCCACCCCGGCCAGCGCCAGCGTCCCGGCCACCGCCGCGACCCCGGTGCCCACCGCCGTCAGCCGGGCCGGCCGCCCGCTCCCGCCGCGCCGCTGCCGGGCCGCCAGCACCCGCTGCACCGCGCGCTTCAGCACCAGCGGGCCGGTCCGGGCGCCGGACGCCGACCGCAACCGCGACTCGGGGGGCCCGCTCTGGCCCGGGACGGCGGCCTCGGCGGTGCCGCGTCCGGGCGGTCGCCTTCTCGGCCCTGGCGGCTGGGTACGGATGCTCTGCTCCACCCGACCAACGTACGGTCCGATCATCGACACCGTGTGTAATGGCCCCTCGCCAATTGTCCGTGTCCGGCCGGTGCGCGCCCCCACCGCGCTTCCGACCACCCGCCGCGCGCCCCGTAGACTGGGGGACCGGCCCGCAGCGGGCCACCTCGACGCCCTCCAAGCCCCGGGACACCACTCTCCATGTCGCTCACGATCGGAATCGTCGGCCTGCCGAACGTCGGCAAGTCGACCCTGTTCAACGCCCTGACCAAGAACGACGTGCTGGCGGCCAACTACCCGTTCGCCACCATCGAGCCGAACGTCGGCGTCGTCGGTGTCCCCGACCCGCGGCTGGACAAGCTCGCCGAGATCTTCGGCTCGCAGCGCATCCTCCCGGCCACCGTCGACTTCGTCGACATCGCCGGCATCGTCCGCGGCGCCAGCGAGGGCGAGGGCCTGGGCAACAAGTTCCTCGCCAACATCCGCGAGGCCAACGCGATCTGCCAGGTCGTCCGGGCCTTCACCGACCCCGACGTGGTCCACGTCGACGGCAAGGTCTCGCCCAAGGACGACATCGAGACCATCCACACCGAGCTGATCCTGGCCGACCTGCAGACCATCGAGAAGGCGCTGCCCCGGCTCCAGAAGGAGGCCCGCCTCAAGAAGGAGACGGCCCCCGTCCTGGCCGCCGCCGAGGCCGCCCAGGCCGTCCTGGAGACCGGCAAGACCCTCTTCGAGGCCGGCTTCGACACCACCGCCGTCCGCGACCTGCACCTGATGACCTCGAAGCCGTTCCTCTACGTCTTCAACGTCGACGAGGACGCCCTCTCCGACGAGGACTTCAAGAACACCCAGCGCGCCCTGGTCGCCCCCGCCGAGGCCATCTTCCTCAACGCCAAGATCGAGTCCGAGCTGATCGAACTCGACGACGACGAGGCCCTCGAACTCCTCCAGTCCATGGGCCAGGACGAGCCCGGCCTCGCCACCCTCGCCCGCGTCGGCTTCGCCACCCTCGGCCTGCAGACCTACCTCACCGCCGGCCCCAAGGAAGCCCGGGCCTGGACCATCAAGCAGGGCGCCACCGCCCCCGAAGCCGCCGGAGTCATCCACACCGACTTCCAGAAGGGCTTCATCAAGGCCGAGGTCACCTCCTTCGAGGACCTCGTCGCCACCGGCTCCCTCGCCGAGGCCCGCGCCAAGGGCAAGGCCCGCATCGAGGGCAAGGACTACGTCATGCAGGACGGCGACGTCGTCGAGTTCCGCTTCAATGTGTGATCATGTCGATACTGAATGTCATATGATTTAGCAAGCCTGCAGGTCGGAGAGGGTCGGACTCCATGGAGTCCGACCCTCTTCTCGTCTCCGTGCTGACTTGGTGCTGACTTGCGGGAACCCGCATCGGCCGTCGAGTCACCCGGAATCCTCGCTCGAGTGGTACGTTATTCGGTACCACTCGCCGAAGGGGGTACGGCCATGTCCATCACCGCGAGCGAGGCGCGCAGGGATCTCTTCCCGTTGATCAAGAAGGTCAACGAGGATCATGACGCCATCGAGATCGTGTCCAAGCACGGAAATGCGGTGCTCGTCTCCGCCGAGGATTACGCCTCGTTGCGCGAGGGCTCCTATCTCTTGCGTTCGCCGGCGAACGCGCGTCGCCTGCTGAGGGCGTACGACAATGCGCTGAACGGCATAGAGCTCTCCGAGCGCACGCTCATCGACCCCGACTCGGCTGATGCCGGGCGGGGTGTCGAGTGAGGCTCGTATTCGAAGAGCAGGGCTGGGAGGACTACACGTCCTGGCTCAAGAGCGATCGCAAGATGCTCGCGAGGATCAACAAGCTCATCGAGGATGTCCTGCGCGATCCGTTCACCGGGATCGGCAAACCCGAGCCGCTGAAGTACCACCTGCCCGGGGCCTGGTCGCGGCGGATCGATGACGAGCATCGCCTCGTCTATCTGGTCACCGACCGGGAAATCATCATCCTGGCCGCCCGCTATCACTATTGATGCCCGGTCCTGGCGTGCCGTCATGGTGCTGACTCCGTGCTGACTTGGGCCCTCGGAATCAACGATTCCGCAGGTCACGGCGTTGCGGTGGGAGTTCTGCTTCAACGTCTGACCCGCCCGGACCATCCCGGAGGGGCCGCCCCTCTGCGGGCGGCCCCTCCGGGATAGTGCGGGCGGGGAAAACCCTTGGTGCCCGGTCCGGCGGTCCGGTGATCATGACCGGCATGGAGACCCGCTTCCTCGCCATCGGCGAACTCACCGACACCCCGCCCGTCGCCGTCGTCATCGACGTGATGCGCGCCTTCACCACCGCCGCCTGGGCGTTCGCGCAGGGGGCGGAGCGGATCGTGCTGGCCGGGTCGCTGGACGAGGCGCTGGAGTTGAAGGCCCGTCACCCGGGCTGGGTGGCGCTCAAGGACGGGGCGCCCGCGTCCGGGTTCGACGCCGTCAACTCGCCCGGCCGGATCCGCGGCACGGACCTCGCGGGGCGCACCGTCGTGCAGAAGACCACCGCCGGAACGGTCGGCGCACTGGCCGTCCGGGGCGCCGACCTGGTGCTGTGCGCGAGCTTCGTGGTCGCCGGGGCCACCGCCCGCGCCCTGCACGGCCGTCCCGACGTCACCTTCGTCGTCACCGGCGAGGACGGCCGCGCCGAGGAGGACCTCGCCTGCGCCCGGTACATCGTCCGCCGCGCCGCCGGCCGCACCCCTGACCCGGCCCCCTACCTGCGCCGCGCCGCCGACTCCACCGCCGCCGCCGAACTGGCCGGGGGCGTCCGGGAGGGCGTCCACGAGGACGACGTCCGCCTGTGCCTGGAGCTCGACCGCTTCCCCTTCGCCATGGCCGCCGCCCCGGAGGACGGACTCATAGTGCTGCGCCCGTACGGGAAAGGGGCCGGCCCGAGCCGGTCGTGACGTCGAACGGCGCTGTGGCGTTGTGCGGCGCCACAGTAGGTAGACAGTGTCTACGGGGTGCTGGTAGACACTGTCCATGGACAGCGATGAGCAGACCCCCCTGCGGGAGCGACTGGTGGACGCCGGGGTCGAGTTGGTGCTGGCGGAGGGGTCGGGGGCGGTCGGGCTGCGGGAGATCGCGCGGCGGGCCGGGGTGTCGCACGGGGCTCCGCGGCGGTACTTCCCGACGCACCGGGCGCTGCTGTCGGCGGTCGCGCGGCGCGGGTTCGAGGAGTTGGCGGGCCGGTTCGCGGCGGTGCCGGCGGGGGACGCGCGGGTGCGGGTGGCGGGGATGGCGCGGGTGTACCTGGGCTACGCCGCCGAGCGGCGCGGGATGTTCGAGCTGATGTTCCGGCACGACCTGCTGAGCAGCGACGGGTCGGAGCCGGACGGGCCGCGGCTGCGGGAGGCGACGGTGCCGCTGTTCGGGGAGCTGGCACGGCTGGTGGGGGAGTGCACGGGGGACGCGGAGCGGGCACCGGTGGTGACGGCCGCGCTGTGGGCGAACCTGCACGGGCTGGCGCAGCTGCAGGGCTGGGGGAGCACGGGGCTGATGCTGGGGGAGGGACGCGAGGAGGAGTTGCTGGCGGCGGTGCTGGCGGCGCACCTCGGGGCCCGACCGTGAGCCGCCTCGCGCTGCCGGTCAGCGCGGGCGCGGCCATGCTGGTGGCCCTGGACGGCACGGTGCTGCTGATGGCGCAGCCCGGCATGCGGCGCGAACTCGGCTGCACGACCGCCCAGTTGCAGTGGACGAGCACCGGCTACCTGGTCGCCGTCGCGGCCCTGCTGGTGCTCGCGGGCCGGCTCGGCGACCGGTACGGCCACCGCCGGACGCTGCTGGCGGGCGTGCTCGGCTTCGGTGCGGCCTCGGCCGGGATCGGGCTGGCCCCGACCGTCGGCTGGGTGGTCGGACTGCGGGTCGCGCAGGGCGTGTTCGGCGCGCTGCTGCAGCCCGGGACGCTCGCGCTGCTGCGGCTGTGCTGCCCGCCGGAGCGGCTCGGCCGGGCGATCGCCGTCCGGACGGGGGCGATCGCGGTGGCGGCGGGCGCGGGCCCGCTGCTCGGCGGGGTGCTGGTCGACGGGTTCGGCTGGCGCGCGGTGTTCTGGATCAACGTCCCGGTGGCCGCGGTGCTCGCCGCGATGACCCTCGGCCTGCGCCCCGACCGGGCGGACGCGGACGGGCAGCGGCTCGACCTGGCGGGCGCCGCCCTGCTCGCGGCGGCCCTGGCCGTCCTGGTGCACGCGCTCTCCCGGGTCCCGGAGCGCGGCTGGGCCGGGACCTCCGCCGAACTGGCGGGCGCCGCAGGCCTGTTCACCGTGCTGGTGGCGCACGAGCGGCGGGCCGCCAGCCCGGTGGTGCCGCGCCCGGTGGCGGCGTCGCGGCCGGTCGCGGCCTCGCTGGTGCTGCTGCTGACCGCCTCGGCGGGGCTGTTCGGGACGCTGTTCAGCACCACCTTCCGGCTCCAGGACGCGCTGCGGGTCGGCCCGTCGGGCACCGCGCTGCGGATGCTGCCGCTGACCGCGCTGATGGTGCTGGGTGCCCCGGCGGCCGAGCGGGCGCTGCGCGCGCAGGGACCCCGGCGGACGGCGCTGGCGGGGGTGGCGCTGCTGGTGGCGGGCATCGCGGGGCTGGCCGGGCCGGGCGGCGGGGGCGCGTCGGTGCCGGCCACGGCGGTGGCGTCGGCGCTGCTGGGCGCGGGGTTCGCGGCGGTGATGGTGACGGCGACCGGCACCGTGGTCGGCGACGCCCCGGCGGGGTACGCGGGCGCGGTCGGCGGGTTGAAGCAGACCGCGATGAACATCGGCCCGACCCTGGGCATCGCGTCCGCGTCCGCGTTCGCGTCCGGCACCGGGACGCACGGCCCGCTGCCGGTCCTGGCCGCCCTCGCCGCCGCCGGCCTGCTGCCCGCCGCCGCACTGCCAGGCGCGGTCCCGCCCGCCGCCGCACTGCCAGGCGCGGTCCCGCCCGCTGCCGCGCTGCCCGGCGCCGCGCTGCCCGCTGCCGCGCTGCCCGGCGACGTCCCGCCCGCGGCCCGACACGCCCCGCACGACGAAGCCGCTGTCGGTGGTGCGTGACAGGCTGGGCCGGTGACAGGACGACAGGCGGCGCGGGCCGTGGGCACGCTCGGCTCGGTGGTGCTGGACTGCGCCGACCCCGAGCAACTGGCGGCCTTCTACCAGCAGGTGACGGGCTGGCCGGTGACGTACCGCAGCGAGAGCTACGTGTTCATCGGCGAGGGCCCGGTGCGGATCGGCTTCCAGCGGGTCGGCGGGTACCGGTCGCCGCACTGGCCGGAGGCCGGTTCGCGGGCCCGTCTCGACTTCACCGTCCTGGAGTTGGGCCCGGCGGTGGCGGCGCTGCTGGCGGCCGGGGCGTCCCGGCCCGAGCAGCAGGCCGACGGCGAGCGCGGGGTGACGCTGCTGGACCCGGCCGGGCACCCGTTCTGCCTCGCCGTCCCGGACTGACCGCCCGCCCGGGCTGACCGCCCGCCCGCCCGGGCTGACCGCCCGCACAACACCGCACGGTGGCCGGAACGAACGCCACCCGTTCAACCACCCGCCCGGGAGGAACCGCATGGACTTCGTCGAGTCGACCGTCGAGGCCGACGGCGAGCGCCTGGCCTGCACCGTGATCGAGCCGGAGCCGCCGACCGGTCCGCTCACCGCGCTGCTGATGCACGGCGCGGGCAGCGGCGACCGGCACCGCTGCCTGCCGCTGGCAAGGGAGTTGGCGGCCGCCGGGTGCCGATCCGTGGTGTTCGACTTCGCCGGGCACGGCGCGAGCACCGGCGTCCTCGGCGAGCTCTCGCTGGCCCGCCGGGCCCGCCAGGCCCGCGCGGTGCTGGACCGGCACGCCCCGACCGGGCCGCTGCTGCTGGTCGGCTTCTCGATGAGCGGCCAGACCGTCGCGGACCTGCTGCGGATGCCCGAACTCGCCGTCCGGACCACGGCGATCGCCCTCGGCGCGCCCGCCGCCTACGCCCGCGAGATCCACGAACTCCCGTTCGCCGCGCCGGAGTTCACCAATACCCTGCGTACCGAGGGGAGTTGGCGCAGCAGCCGGGCCTTCGACACCCTCACGGCGTTCGGCGGCCGGGCGGTGCTGGTGCTGCCGGAGACCGACGGGGTGATCCCGGCCGAGGTGACCGAGTCGCTGGACGCCGCCCTGCGCGCCCGCCCGGCGTCGACGGCCCCGTACGCCAGGCTCACCCTGCCGGGCGCGGACCACCTGCTCGGCCGCTGGCTGGGCGAGCACCCGCAGGAGTGCGCCCGGGTGGCCGCGGCCCTGCTGGACCGCACCTGCTGGACCGCACCGGCTGAACCGCACCGACTGAACCGCACCGGCTGAACCGCACCGGCTGAACCGCGGGGCCGTCGAAGCGCCGGAGCGCCGAACTGCCCTGCACATCAGGGAAGTTCGACGACCAGCCCGCCGTCCGCCGCCCCGCTGACCCGGACGCCGGACAGGTCGTCCACGTGGTGGTCGGGCCGGTGGGCGGCGGCGCGCGGGCCGATGCCGAGCACCGGCATGCCGGCGGCCCGGGCGGCGGCGATGCCCGCCTCGGAGTCCTCCAGCACCAGGCACTCGGCGGGGGCGACGCCCAACTCGGCGGCGGCCTTCAGGAAGCCCTCCGGGTCGGGCTTGCTGGCGCCGACGTGCTCGGCGGTGATCACCAGCGGCGGCAGCGGGACACCGGCGGCGGCCATCCGGACCCGGGCGAGCCGGTCGTCGGCGGAGGTCACCAGCGCGTGCGGCAGTCCGGCCAGCGAGGCCACCAGCCGTGCGGCGCCCGGGACTTCGACCACGCCGTCGATGTCGGAGGACTCCTCGTCGAGCATCACCGCGTTCTCGGCGAGGTTCTGCTCGACCGGGCGGTCGGGCAGCAGCAGGCCCATGGTCAGGTGGCCCTGCCGCCCGTGCGCGACCCGCATCACCTCGTCGCCGTCCAGGCCGTTGCGCTCGGCCCAGCGGCGCCAGCAGCGTTCGACCACGGCGTCGGAGTTGACCAGGGTGCCGTCCATGTCGAGCAGGACGGCCCGGACCGGCGGGGTGAGGACGGGCATCGGGGCTCCTCGGGAGGCCTCGTACGGGTGTTTGTTCCTCAAGCGTACAAAACTCCCGGAGGGCGGGCCGCTCACCCCACCAGGTGCGCGTTGACCGCCCGGGCCTCCTCGGCGAGCTCCGGCAGCTCCACCACCTCGATGCCCGCGCCGGTCAGCAGCGCGGTGCCCTGGCACGCCTCGACGAACAGCGCGGGCTCCCGCCAGGCCACCACCACCCGCGGCACCCCGGCGGCCACGATCAGCTCCGCGCACGGGTGCGGCCGGGAGGCGCGCTGCCCGCACGGCTCCAGGGTCGAGTAGACGGTGGCGGTGCGCAGCCGCGGGTCGCCGGCCGGCAGCTTGCCGAGCGCGGCCTCCTCGGCGTGGTTCACGGCGTCCACCTCGCGGCTGTAGCCCTCGGCCAGCACCTCGCCGTCCGCGCCGACCACCACCGCGCCGACCGAGAAGGCCGTCCCGGACGGCGGGCAGCGCCGGGACAGCTCGATCGCGCGGCGCATCCACCCGAGGTCGCGCTCGCGGCCGGCCGCGTCCCCGCGCCCGCCCGCCTGCCCGGGCTCGTTCCGGCTCTCGGGCGCACGGTCACTGGTGGTCATCGGAGGACTCCTTCGGGGCGTACCGCAGCAGGACGACGTCCCCCACCGTACGTGCCTCCAGCAGCCGCATCCGGCGGGCCGGGCCGCCGGGGTACGCGGCGGGGGAGAGGAAGCGGGGTGCGGCGGCCTGGCCGACCAGCAGGGGGGCGACGGCCAGTTGCAGTTCGTCGGCCAGCCCCTCGGCGAGGAACTGGGTGTGCACGCTGCCGCCGCCCTCGACCATCAGCCGGCGCACCCCGCGCGCGCCCAGGTCGTCGAGCACCGCGCCGAGCGGCACCGCCCCGCCCAGGCCGACCACCTCGGTGCCGGGCGCCCCGGCCAGCGCGGCGCGCAGCGCGGGCGCGGCGGCGTCGGTGGTGTAGGCGAGCTTGGCGCCGCCGGTGTGCCAGAAGTTCAGGCCCGGGTCCAGCCGGCCGCTCGCGCTCAGGGTGACCTTCAGCGGGTACCCGGGCCGCCCGGCGGCCTCCCGGGCGGCGCGCCGCTGCGGCGAGTTGACCAGCAACCGCGGGTTGTCGGCGCGCAGCGTCCCGCCGCCGACCAGCACCGCGTCGCTGTCGGCGCGCAGCGCGTCGACCCGGTCGAAGTCCTCGGCGTTGGAGAGCAGCAGCCGGTCGGGGGAGGCGTCGTCGAGGTGGCCGTCGATCGACACCGCGGCGCTCAGCAGGACGTGGGGGCGGGGCACGGTCGGGGCTCCAGGGTCGGCGGACGGGCGGAGTCCCACCGTACGCCGCGCCCGGCCGCCGCCCGTGCGCCCACCGCCCGCGGCCCGCGGTCGGCTCAGGACGGGCGGGGCGGCACCGGCAGCGGCAGGGCGGGCAGCCCGTTGATGCTGACGCCGACGTTCTCCTTGCCCTCGCAGTACTCGCTGAACCGGTCCTCGCCCTTGCGGTCGAAGAACTCGGCGAGCAGCGTCCGGTCGGACCGGTACTCCATGAACGGGACGGCGAACCCGCAGGAGTCGCTGACCCGTTCGGCCCGCACCAGGATGATCGCGCGCAGCGCGGTGCCGTCCGCGGTCGGGTCGAAGCGGCCGAGCAGTTCGGCGAACCGCGGGTCGTCGCGGAACACCGGCTCGCCGTGCCCGTGCACCCGCAGCACGGTCGGCGGCCCCTCGAAGGCGCACCACATCAGGACGATCCGCCCGTTCTCCCGCAGGTGGGCGATGGTCTCGGCGTGCGAACCGCCGAAGTCCAGGTAGGCGACGGTCAGTTCGTCCAGCACGACGAGGGTGCCGGCCCGGCCCTTGGGGGACAGGTTGAGGTAGCCGTCGGCGGCCAGCGGGGCGGTGCCGACGAAGTAGACGGGCTGTTTCTCGATGAACGCGCGCAGCCTGGCATCGATGCGCTCATAGGTCTTTCCCATGCGGACGATTCTGCTCCCGGCGGGCGGCGGAGAGCCAGGAGGTTTCCCCATCGTCTCGCCATTCGATACGGGATTGTCCGAACAGTGGAACGTCTTCCTATCCTGGAGGGGTCGCCTTCGAGGGAGAGGGAACCCGCCATGCCCGCCTACACCCACGGCCACCACGCCGCCGTCCTGCGCTCGCACCGCAGCCGCACCGCCGCCAACTCCGCCGCCTACCTGCTGCCCGAACTGCGCCCCGGCCAGCGGGTGTTGGACGTCGGCTGCGGCCCGGGCACGATCACCGCCGACCTGGCCGAACTGGTCGGCCCGAGCGGCCGGGTGGTCGGCATCGAGCCGGTCCCCGAGGTGCTGGCCGAGGCCGCCGCGCTGGCCGCCGAACGCGGCCTGGCGAACCTGTCCTACGAGGTCGCCGACGTCTACCGGCTGCCCTACGCCGACGCCTCGTTCGACGTGGTGCACGCCCACCAGGTGCTGCAGCACCTGCCCGACCCGGTCGCCGCCCTGCGCGAGATGCGCCGGGTCACCGCCCCCGGCGGGGTGATCGCGGTCCGCGACTCGGACTACGCCGCGATGACCTGGTACCCCGAACTGCCCGAGCTGGACGAGTGGTTGAGCCTGTACCGGAAGGTCGCCCGGGCCAACGGCGGCGAACCCGACGCCGGCCGCCGCCTGCTGGCCTGGGCGCGCGCGGCGGGCCTGACCGGCGATCCGGCCGCCCCGGACGCCAACCCGCGCTGCTCGTCCAGCAGTTGGACCTTCGCCACCGATGCCGAGCGGGCCTGGTGGTCGGAGAGCTGGGCCGAGCGCACGGTGCGCTCGAAGACCGCCGCCACCGCGGTCGCCGAGGGCCTGGCCACCCCCGCCGACCTGGAGCGGATCGCCGCCGGTTGGGCCCGCTGGGGCGCCGACCCGGACGCCTGGTTCGCCGTACTGCACGGCGAACTCCTGTATCGCGTAAGCTAGTTGGGCACGCCCCCGCGTTGACGTGACGTTGACCGGCCGCGTACCGCCCGGTAGTGCCCACCGCCCGGCCCGACGGCCGGACGGGCGGTCCGACCCGCCCCCCCACCGGGTCGGACCGCTACCGTGTGCGCATGGACGGCGAGCAGCGCACCGGCACCACCCACCGGGTGATGCGCCAGGACGACAACGGCAATCGCTTCCTGCTCGCCCGCGGCCTCGACCGGGCCGGAGCCGAGGCGCTGGCCGCCGAGTTCGAGGCCCGCGGCCACAAGCAGCTCTACTGGGTCGAACCCGAGGACCCCCAGGCCGCCGAGGACCCCGCCGGTCCCGGCTGATCCCCCACTGCCCGGCCCCGTCCGCGTACCGTGGCCCCGGGGCGGCGCGCGCCGCCCCGGGAACGGATGCCGAGGAGGCCGGGTGGGCGTCGAGATCGAGCGCAAGTTCCTCGTCCCGGAGGGCGAACACGTCCCGGACGGACGGGAGTTCGAGGTCCGGCAGGGGTACCTGGTCCTCGGGCCCGAGGGGGCCGAGGCGCGGGTGCGCCGGCAGGGCGAGGAGTGCTCGCTGACCGTCAAGCGCGGCACCGGGCTGGTCCGCGGCGAGTGGGAGACCCCGCTGAGCGCCGAGCAGTTCGCCGACCTGTGGCCCGCCACCGAGCACGCCCGGATCGACAAGACCCGCCGGGTCGTCCCGCTCGGCCCGCACGAGGCCGTGGTCGACACCTACCGCGGCCGACTGGCCGGACTGCGCACCGCGGAGGTCGAGTTCACCGACCCGGACGCCGCCGCCGCGTTCACCCCGCCGCCCTGGTTCGGCCCCGAGGTCACCGACCGCCCCGACCTCAAGAACCGGCACCTGGCCACCGCCGACGCCCCGCCCCTGACGTAGGGTCGGGCGGGTACGACGAGCGCGAGGACGGCGATGGCAGACCTGATCGACACGGTGGCGTGGGTCCGGCTGGAGGGCGGCAGGATCCTCTGCGCCCGCCCCCGCGGCAAGGACGTCTTCTACATCCCCGGCGGCAAGCGCGAGGGCGCCGAGACCGACCTGCAGACCCTGGTCCGCGAGGTCGCCGAGGAACTCACCGTCGCCATCCGCCCCGACACCGTCACCCACGTCGGCACCTACCACGCCGAGGCCCACGGCCAGGCCCCCGGCGCCGTGGTCAGGATGGCCTGCTACGCCGCCGACTACACCGGCACCCTCGCCGCCAGCAGCGAGATCGAGGAGGTCGACTGGTTCGGCTACGCCGACCGCGACCGCGTCCCCCCGGTCGACCAGGTCCTCTTCGACGACCTGCACCGCGACGGCCGCCTGCACTGATCCGCCGGCACCCCGGCCCCGCCCGCGCCTCGGCCCCGCCCACAGCGCAGTGTCCGTTCTGTACGCCAATCGGACAGACGAGCCGTATGCCGGGATAGCGGCGCGATTCCCTGGGTATGGCAGAGTTCGGCAGCATTCGTCACGATCCGTGAGCCCGCGGTGGCACGGCGTGGCGGCGGCCCGCGCCCGGCGACCGGCCGGGGGCGTCCCATGCGGTGGCGGGAGGCCCGGTAGGTGGTGGCGAAGCCGGGTGACGGCGAGGGGGAGCGCGAGGCGTCCGGTCTGCCCGCGCGCGGTTCGCGGCGGCCCGGCAGCGGCGGCGCCGCGCTGCCCGCCCGCACCGCCGCCGGCCGGGCGGCCGCCCGGGCCCGGCTGCGCCGCGGCCGCCCCGGCCCCGGCGAGCGCTTCCGCTCCCGGCCCGGCGGGTCCCGTCCCGGCAGCGCCCCGACGGCGGGCGCCGCCCCCCAGCCGCCGACCGCCCCCGCCG
>NZ_JOGH01000134.1:0-16480 GCF_000721345.1 Kitasatospora sp. NRRL B-11411
GGCCGGGCGGTTACTCGTTGGCGGCGCGGGGGCGGGTCGACCAGTCCGCGGCGGCGGGGGGCTGGGCCGGCTCGGCGCCGTACTGGTCGAACAGCGGGGTGGCGGGGCGACCGGAGTCCCAGGTGTTGGGGGCGGAGAGGTCGAGCCCGCGGGTGGTGCGGGGGGCCACGGGGGCGGTGACGTAGGTGGGGAGGGGGACGGGGACGGGCTCCCAGGAGTCCGGCCCGGCGGCGGCCCGGGAGCGGACGCCGTCGGCCCACTCCTCGTGCTCGGTGGCCTCGGCCAGCACGGTGGCCCGGGTGGTGCTCGGGTCCGTGGTGGCGGTCGGCTCGGGGGCGGGCGCCGGGCGGGTCGCGGCCGGCTCGGCGGCCGGTCGGGCAGCCCGCTCGCGTTCGCGCTCGCGCAGCCGCTCGGCGGCCTGCGCGGCCCGGGTCCGGTCGAACTTGACCTCGTAGCGCTGCCGTTCCAGGCGGCGCAGGTGGCCGATGTAGAGGGTGAGCAGCAGGCCGGGGACGGCGGGCACCCAGAGGAAGGCGAAGCCGGTCACGGCGGCGACCACGGCGCCCAGCGCGAAGGCCAGGAACAGCATGGTGACCATCCGTCGCCGCCGGGCGAGCAGCCGGGCCCGCCGCTCGGCGGAGCGCCGGTCGCCGATCTCCCGCTCGCGCTCGCGTTCCCGCTCGCCCCGGCCCTCGGCGGCGGCCGCGGGCCCGACCACCGGCTCGGCGGCGGGCTCCCCGACCGGTTCGGCGGCCGGTTCGGCGGCGGCCCGGGTGGGCACGTCGGCGGGGTCGGGCGCCACGGCGGGCGCGGGGTCGGCGAGGGCCCCGTCCGGGTCCTCCCCGGCGGGGTGCTGCTGGTCGGCGGTCTGGTCGCCGAGGGCTCGGGCCGCGCGCCGCTCCATGGCCGATCGACCGGCCAGCAGGCGGATCGCGGTACTGAAGCGTTCCGTCGGACGCGACTCGTTGAGCTCGTCCTGCCTGCGGAGCCACATCGGCACCAGATAGGCAGCCCAGGCCCCTACGATGACCGCGTAGATAAGGCCGCTACTGCTCACGTTTCACACGGTACGGGCGCGGGGGAAGGCACTGCAGCAATTTGGCGCGGCGTGTCGTGTGATCAAGCTGATTCTCAGACTATTTTGCCGGTATTTGTGACGGGTCGACACGCCCCCGATGCCATATCGATATCTACATTCGAACACACATTCAATTCTCTTGCGGCGGCCGGTTCCTGAGTTCCCGCCAGCGCCGCAGCAGCCCGTCGGTGGCCTCGTCGGCGGTGAGCGCGTACACCAGGTGGTCGCGCCAGTCGCCGTCGATGTGCAGGTAGCGGGGGCGCATTCCCTCCGAGCGGAAGCCGAGTTTCTCCACCACCCGGCGGCTGGGCCGGTTCTCCGGGCGGATGCACACCTCGACCCGGTGCAGGCCCAGGTCGCGGAAGCAGTGGTCGACGGCGAGCGCGACGGCGGTGGGCATGATGCCGCGGCCGGCCACCGCCTCGTCCACCCAGTAGCCGACGTTCGCGGAGCACATCGAGCCCCAGGTGATTCCGCCGACCGTCAACTGGCCGACCAGGCGGCCCTGGTGGAGCACCACGAAGGGCAGCATCCGGCCGGCCGCGGCCTCGGCCCGCAGGTAGCGGACCATCTGCCGGTAGGTGGGGCGGGGCAGCGGGGCGCGGCCGGGCGGGGCGGGCGGGACGGTGGCCTCCCAGCGGCGCAGCCAGTCCCGGTTGCGGCGGCTGACCTCCTGCCACTCGGCCTGGTCGCGGCGGCGGATGGGCCGCAGCACGAGGTCCCCCTCGGCCAGTTCGACCGGCCAGGGCGCGTTCAGTGCGCACCGCCCGCGGGCCGCGGGTGGTCGCCGCCGGCCAACTGGTCGACGGCGTGCGGCAGCAGCGGGGCGAGCACGGCCAGGCCGTCGCGGACGCCGCCGGTGGAGCCGGGCAGGTTGACCACCAGGGTGCGTCCGGCCAGGCCGGCCAGGCCGCGGGAGAGCGCCGAGGTGGGCACCTGCTCCCGGCCGTGGGCGCGGATCGCCTCGGGGATGCCGGGGATCTGCCGGTCGATCACCCGGGCGGTCATCTCGGGCGTGAGGTCCTGCGGGGAGATGCCGGTGCCGCCGGTGGTGAGCACCACGTCGTACTCGGCGGCGACGGCCGCGCGCAGCGCCGCCTCGACCGGTTCGCCGTCCGGGACGACCTGCGGGCCGTCGGTCTCGAAGCCCATCGCGCGCAGGCCGTCGACCAGCAGCGGGCCGCCCCGGTCCTCGTACACGCCGGCCGAGGCCCGGTTGGAGACGGTGACGGCGAGCGCCCTCACTGCTCCTCCCCCCTGGACCAGTCGCCGCTCTTGCCGCCGGTCTTGCTGAGCACCCGGACGTCCTCGATGGCGGCGGCCTTGTCGACCGCCTTGACCATGTCGATGACGGTGAGCGCGGCGGTGGCGACGGCGGTGAGCGCCTCCATCTCGACGCCGGTGCGGTCGGCGGTGCGGACGGTGGCGGTGATCTCGACGGCGGTGTCGGTGACGGCCAGGTCGACGGTGGTGCCGGTGAGCGCGATCGGGTGGCAGAGCGGGATCAGTTCGGGCGTCCGCTTGGCGCCCATGATCCCGGCGATCCGGGCCACCGCGAGGGCGTCGCCCTTGGGGACGCCCTCGCCGCGCAGCAGTTCCACCACCCTGGGGGCGATCCGGACCCGGCCGGCCGCCACCGCGACGCGGGTGGTGGCGGCCTTCTCGGAGACGTCGACCATCCGGGCGGCGCCGGTGCGGTCGACGTGGGTGAGGCGGTCGCCGGGGGGTGTGTCGGTCACGAGTGGCTCCAGTGGCACGGTGCGAATCTCGCGCTACCGTACAACCCCGCCCCGGTCAGTCCGTGAGAAGGACCACATCGACGGCGCTCCCGGCGGGCAGCGCGGTCGTGTCCTCGGGCACGGCGATCAGGCAGTCGGCCTTCGCCAGCGCCCCGACCAGGTGCGATCCCTCGCCGCCGACCGGGCTGACGGTGCCGTCCGCCGGGTGGTGCCGGCCGCGCAGGAACTGCCGCCGCCCGGCCGGGGAGCGCAGCGCGGCGGTGGTCGCGGCGCGCACCACGGGGCGGTGCACGTCGGGGGCGCCGAGCATGGTGCGGATCACCGGGCGGACGAACAGCTCGAAGGAGATGTACGCGCTGACCGGGTTGCCGGGCAGGGCGAGCAGCGGCACCCCGGCGCCCGCGCCGATCCGGCCGAAGCCCTGCGGCTTGCCGGGCTGCATCCGCAGCCGGCGGAAGTCCACGCCGCCGTAGTCCGCGAACACCTCCTTGACCACGTCGTACGCGCCGACCGAGACGCCGCCGCTGGTGACGATCAGGTCGGCCCGGCCGAGCTGGTCCTCCAGCACGGCGCGCAGCGTGGCGGCCTCGTCGGGGACGCCGCCGACCCGGTAGGCGACGGCGCCGGCGGCGATCGCGGCGGCGGTCAGGGTGAAGGAGTTGGAGTCGTGGATCCGGCCCGGTCCGGCGGCCTCGCCGGGCTGGACGAGTTCGCTGCCGGTGGAGAGCACCACCACCCGGGGGCGGGGGGCGACCTTGACGGCGGCGCGGCCGATCGCGGCGAGCAGGCCGAGCTGGGTGGGGCCGAGCACGGTGCCGGCCTCCAGCACGGTGTCGCCCGCGGTGACGTCGCTGCCCCGGCGGCGGATGTGCGCGCCCTCGGCGACCGGGCGCAGCACCCGGACCTCCTCGCCGGCGACGGGTGCGCCCATCGCGTCGGCCGCCCGCCCGGTGCCGGTGCCGCCGTCGGTCCACTCGACCGGGGCGACGGCCTCGGCGCCGGGCGGGACGGGGGCGCCGGTCATGATCCGGGCGGCCTGGCCGGGGCCGACCTTGGGCAGGTCGGCGGCGCCGGCCGCGATGTCGCCGACCACGGCGAGCACCGACGGGTACTGCCCGGTGGCGCGCACGGTGTCGGCGGTGCGCAGCGCGTAGCCGTCCATCGAGCTGTTGTCGAAGGGCGGCAGGTCGTCGGCGGCCCGCACGTCCTCGGCGAGCCGGCAGCCCTGGGCGTCCAGCAGTTGCAGCTCGATGGGGGGCAGCGGGGCGACCGCGGCGAGGACGTCGGCGAGGTGCTCGTCGACGCTCCACGAGCGCGGCGAGGCCGGGGAGTCGGCTCCCTCGCAGCAGGGGTCGTGCTTCCCGGTCATCGCCTCACGCTCCTTCGTGGTGGGTCAGCCCTGCATCTCGGTGGCCACGAACTGCCGCAGCCAGGTGCGGAACTCGGGGCCGAGGTCGTCGCGCTCGGCGGCCAGCCGGACGATCGCCCGCAGGTAGTCGGCGCGGTCGCCGGTGTCGTAGCGGCGGCCCTTGAACAGCACGCCGTGCACCGGGCCGCCGTTGGTCTCGTCGCGGGTGGCCAGCTCGCGCAGCGCGTCGGTCAGCTGGATCTCGCCGCCGCGGCCGGGCGGGGTCTCGCGCAGCACGTCGAAGACCGCCGGGTCGAGGACGTAGCGGCCGATGACGGCGTAGTTGGACGGGGCGTCGGCGGTGTCGGGCTTCTCCACCAGGTCGGTCACCTGGAAGACGTCCTCGCCGAAGCCGTTGGCCTTGACGGCGGCGCAGCCGTACAGGTGGATCTGCGCGGGGTCGACCTCCATCAACGCGACGACGGAGCCGCCGAGTTCCTGCTGGACCTCGATCATCCGGGCCAGCAGCGGGTCGCGCGGGTCGATCAGGTCGTCGCCCAGCAGGACGGCGAACGGCTGCCCGGCGACGTGCTGTTCGGCGACCGAGACGGCGTGGCCGAGGCCCTTGGGGTCGCCCTGGCGGACGTAGTGCATGCTGGCGAGCTGCACGGACTCCTGCACCCGGCGCAGCCGCTCCTGGTCGCCCTTGCGGCTGAGCAGCTCCTCCAGCTCGTAGGCGCGGTCGAAGTGGTCTTCCAGAGCACGCTTGTTGCGACCGGTGACCATCAGTATGTCGGACAGGCCCGCGGCGGCGGCCTCCTCGACGACGTACTGGATGGCCGGCTTGTCGACGACCGGGAGCATCTCCTTGGGCGTGGCCTTGGTGGCGGGGAGGAACCTGGTGCCGAGGCCGGCGGCCGGGACGACGGCCTTGGTGACCGGCTGGCGGGCGTGCGTGTTCGTCATGCGTCGACCTTACTGAGGCTGGCGTTTCGCTCCGCTGAGAGCGGGGTGAAACGATTATTGGGGCCTGTCACCTGTCGGGCCCGGGCCGACGGTGGTCGCATGCGGGGTGAGGGTTGTCCCGCCGGGGCCGGAAGACACCATACCGGGCGTCGACGAAGCGTTCGGACCGGCCGGTCCGCTCGTGAGCTGCTCGGTGGAGCGCCAGCAGTCGCCGCCCGCGGCGCGGGCGGCGGCCAGGGCGCGGTCGGCGGCCCGCAGCAGCAGCGCGGCGTGCGCGCCGTCGCGGGGCAGTACGGCCAGGCCGACGGCGGCGGTGAGGCCGCTGCGGGCGTCCGGGGCGGCGCTCTCGCCGGGGTGGCGGTCCGTCAGCCGGTGGCGGCGCACCGACCAGCAGAGCCGCTCGGCGACCTGCGCGGCGCCCTCCGGGCCGGTGTCCGGCAGCAGGGCGAGGAACTCCTCGCCGCCGTAACGTCCCAGGGTGTCGCAGCCGCGGATCTCCATGGCCAGGCGCTGGGCGAGGTCGCGGAGCATCGCGTTGGCGCGGGTCCGGCCGTGCTCGGCGACCACCGCGTCGAAGCCGTCGACCTCCAGCAGCAGCACGGCCAGCGGGCGGGGGTCGATCGCGGTGGCCTCGGCCCGGCGGGCGCGTTCGATCTCGCGGTCCAGGGTGAGCTGGAGGTGGCGGTAGTTCCACACGCCGGTCAGCGGGTCGCAGGAGGCGGTCCGCACCAGTTCGTCCCGTTCCTCCGCCAGTTCCGCGATCTTCGCCAGAAGTTCCGCCTCCCGGCCGCCCTGTTCGACCCGGTCCCGGCGGCGGCGCAGCGCGAGGACGCCGGCGGCGGCCGGGGCGGCCGCGCCGAGCGCGGCCAGGGCCTGGAGCAGGAGCGGGGTGGGCATGCGGCGGCCTCGGGCGTGTCAGGCTCGTGTCACTGCACGGGACAGAGCTGAGAGGAATCGAACGGTGACTGCGGATCGGTTGTCCAACGACAAGGCGGCGTTGAGGTCACGCCTGCTCGCCGAACGGCGGGCGCTCGGCGGCCCGGAGCGCGCCGCCGCGGCCGCGGCCCTGGCCGGGCACGCCGCCGCGCTGGTCCCGCCGGGCGGCACCGTCGCCGCGTACGTCTCGGTCGGCGCGGAGCCGGGCACCCGCCCGCTGCTGCGCGCCCTCGCCGGCGCCGGCGTCCGGGTGCTGCTGCCGGTGCTGCTGCCGGACAACGACCTGGACTGGGCCCGGTACGAGGACGACGACCGGCTCGCCCCCGCCGCCCGCGGCCTGCTCGAACCCACCGGCCCCCGGCTCGGCCCCGACGCCGTCCTCGGCGCGGACGTCGTCCTGCTCCCCGGCCTGGCCGTCGACCGCCGCGGCACCCGGCTGGGCCGCGGCGGCGGCTCCTACGACCGGGTCCTGGCCCGCCTCACCCGGGCCGGTGCCCGCCCGCTGCTGGCCACCCTGCTCTACCCGGCCGAACTGCTGCCCGCGGTCCCGGCCGAGCCGCACGACCTGCCGGTCCACGCGGTGGTGACCCCGGACGGGGTGACGCGCTTCGGGGAGTGAGGACGGGGCCCGGGGAGCGTCGCTCGCCGGGCCCCCGGTTCTAGTTGGTCAGGGTCAGGGTGTTCTTGCCCGCCTTGGCGACCGCGTCCTTGCTGTAGGCCCAGGGCAGGAGTTGGCCGGAGGCCCAGAGCGAGGTCTGGTCGTTGTAGTTGGGGTGGAAGGCGTGGCCGGAGGCGCCGCCGACGTTGATCCAGCGGGAGGAGTCGAAGTTGCTGAGGTCGACGACCATCCGCATGGAGGGGATCCAGTCGACGTCGTAGCCGGCGGCGGCGTTCCAGCCGGTGGCGTCGACGGCGGCGCTGCCGCCGGAGAGCTTGTAGGGGCCCCGGTTGAGCAGCTTGTGGACGAGGCCGGAGGCGATCGAGGAGTTGTCGGTGCCGAGGGTCTGCTCCTGCAGGGTGAGCTGGTGCAGGCGGCCCCAGCTCCAGGTGGAGATGTCCTTGCTGAGGCGCGAGGTGAGGTCCTGGCGGGCGTCCTTGAGCGCTTCGGCGAGCAGGCTGTCGAGCCCGTGCTGCTGCTGGTGGTCGGAGTCGATGTAGTCCCACCAGGGCGACTTGGGGTCGGCGAGCAGCTTGCGGACGACCTCGGTCCAGCGGTCGCCGCCGTCCGGCTGGGCCTGGGCGGCCTTGCGGGTGCCGCACTCGGTGACGGCCTGCGCGGCGCCGCCGAGGGCGTCGTCGGGCAGGGTGTTGTCGCGCTTCTGGCGGACCAGCAGGCAGTCGCCCTCGACCCGGAGGTCGGCGGGGAACTTCTGGCCGAAGGCCAGGGTGAGCAGGGCCCGCCAGACGCCGTTGTAGTAGGCGGCGGCGGCGGAGTCGGCGTCCTGGTGGTAGTTCCAGTTCTTGAGCAGGTCCTGGGCCTCGCGCACGTAGGGGTCGTCGATCTTGACCTTGAGCAGCAGCGGGACGAGTTCCTTGGCCATCACGCTGGTGTTGTCGAGCTGCATGGACTGCATGTCGTCCAGCGAGATCTTGCCGCCGTTCTTGAGCTTGGCCTGGATCAGGTCGCCGATCTCCTTGGCCCGGGTGCCGTACTCCCAGTCGGTGGTGAGGACCGGCTTGTAGCTCTGGTCGACGACGGCCTGGTTGGCCGTGACGATGTAGCCCTCGGGCGGGTTGTACGCGTAGGGCAGCGACTTGAACGGCAGGTAGGCGGTGTTCCAGGCGTAGGCCGGGTCCCAGCCGGGGGCGGGGTAGCGGCCGTCGCCCTTCTTGCCGCGGACCGGGATCAGGCCGGGGGCCTGGTAGCCGATGTTGCCCTTGGTGTCGGCGTAGATCAGGTTCTGCGCGGGGACGGCGAAGTCCTTGGCGGCGGCCCGGAAGGAGGTGAAGTCGGTGGCCCGGTCGAGCTCGAAGACGGCGTCCATGGTCTTGCCGGGGACGAGCGCGGTCCAGCGCAGGGCGACGGCGTAGCCGGCCGCCCGGTCGGGGGCGGCGTTGCCGGCGGGGGCGTACTGGCCGACCTTCTGCTCCTCGGAGGACTGGTCGGAGATCAGCGGCATGCCGTCCTGGGTGGTGCGGACGGTGATGGTGCGGTCGTCGCCGCCGGCCACCTTGATGGTCTCCTTGCGGACGGTGAACTTGGTGTCCTTGCCGTCGTAGAGGTAGGTGTCCGGGCCGGTGACCTTCTCCAGGTACAGGTCGGTGACGTCGGCGCCGAGGTTGGTGAAGCCCCAGGCGATGTCCTTGTTGTGGCCGATGACGACGCCGGGCATGCCGGCGAAGGTGTAGCCGGCGGTGTCGTAGCCGCAGGTGGCGGAGACGGTGCGGCAGTGCAGGCCCATCTGGTACCAGATGGACGGCATGCCGGGGCCGAGGTGCGGGTCGTTGGCCAGCATCGGCAGGCCGGTGGTGGTGTTGGTCCCGGCCACCACCCAGGAGTTGGAGCCGATGCCCTGGCCCTGCGGGCCGAGCAGCTGGGGCAGCGCGGAGACCTGCTGGGACAGGTCGCCCATCAGGGCCTGGCTGGCGGCGCGGGCCTGCGAGCTGTCGACCGCGGCGGCGGAGCCGGGCAGCTGGGGCACGGTGACGCCCTCGCCGGGGGTGTAGGTGCCGTCGGCGGAGAGCTTGCCGGTCTTCACGATGGTGCCGTTGCGGTCGTACGGGTACGCCGGGTAGAGCTGCTCGATCTGCTCGGTGCTGAAGTCCTGGGTGAGCAGCGAGCGGTCGATCTCCTCCTGCATGTTGCCGGACAGGCTCCAGGCCATCGCCTTGAGCCAGGCCACCGAGTCGATCGGGTCCCACTTCTCGGGCTGGTAGCCGGAGTTGACCGTGCCGAGCAGCGCGTACTCGAGCGAGGCGCCGGCCCCGCCGGGGTGTTCGGCGAGCCAGGCGTTGACGCCCTCGGTGTAGGCGGTCAGGTTGCGCTTGGTCTCCTCGGAGAGGATGTTGCCGTTCCACTCCTTCTCGGCGACCTGGCGCCAGCCCATGGTCCGCAGGAAGGTGTCCTGCTCGACCGTGGAGGAGCCGAACATCTCGGAGAGCCGGCCGGAGGTGATGTGCCGTCGGACGTCCATCTCCCAGAACCGGTCCTGGGCCTGCACGTAGCCCTGGGCGCGGAACAGGTCGGCGTCGGTGTCGGCGTAGAGCTGCGGGATGCCCTTGTCGTCGCGGACCACGTCCACCGGGGCGGACATGCCGGCCACCTTGACGGTGCCGCTGACCTGCGGGAAGGAGGAGCGGACGGTGTCCACTGCCCACCAGCCGCCGCCGACCAGGCCCGCGATCAGCAGCACGGCGAGCAGGATCATGATCAGACGTGCGCGCCGGAACTTCTTCGAGCGGGGCATCCGAGTCCTTGTATGAGGGAGCGTGCGGCCGTGACAGGTCACCACATTAGGGCGAGGGCACCGGCAGCCGTGCACGGGGGACACCGCGGCGGTTCTACGGCACGCAGGGGACCTTACCCGGCCCGGGCGGAAGAAGGGACTAGCGTAAAGATCAAGTAAAATGTTAGGATGGGTAACGATCTGTCAGTAGCTCCCCTCCCTGCCCGAGGTGCCCCTGCGTGACCGTTGACCACCTGAACACCCTGCTGCTCGAGTCCGCCGTGGTCCTGCTGTTCGCCGTCGTGGCGGTGCGGATCTCCACCCGCTCGGGGCTGCCCTCGCTGCTGATCTACCTCGGGATCGGCGTCGCGCTGGGCCAGAACGGCCTCGGCATGAGCTTCAACAACGCCGAGCTCACCCAGGTGATGGGCTACGCCGCCCTGGTGGTCATCCTCGCCGAGGGCGGGCTCAAGACCAGCTGGCAGGCCATCAGGCCGGTGGTCCCGGCCGCCGCCGTGCTGGCCACCCTCGGCGTCGCGGTCTCGGTGTTCGTCACCGCCGCCGGCGCGCACTGGCTGGTCGGCCTGGAGTGGCGCACCGCGCTGCTGCTCGGCGCGATCGTCTCCTCCACCGACGCCGCGGCGGTCTTCTCGGTGCTGCGGATGGTGCCGCTGCCCAAGCGGCTGACCGGCCTGCTGGAGGCCGAGTCCGGCTTCAACGACGCGCCCGTGGTGATCCTGGTGGTCGCCTTCGCCACCACCGGCGAGCTCGACCCCTGGTACGTGCTGGTCGGCACCATCGTCGTCGAGCTGGCGATCGGCGCGGCCGTCGGCTACGCGGTCGGCCGGCTCGGCGCGTACGCGGTGCGCCGGGTCGCGCTGCCCTCCTCCGGCCTGTACCCGATCGCGGTGCTGGCGCTGATCGTGCTCGCCTACGCGGGCGGCGCGCTGCTGCACGCCTCCGGCTTCCTGGCCGCGTACATCGCCTCGGTGATCCTCGGGAACTCCAAGCTGCCGCACGGCCCCGCGGTGCGCGGCTTCGCCGACGGGCTGGCCTGGATCGGGCAGATCGGCATGTTCGTGCTGCTCGGCCTGCTGGTGACGCCCGCCTCCATGGGCTCGGCGATAGTGCCGGGCCTGGTGGCCGGGGCGGTGCTGGTGTTCGTCGCCCGGCCGCTGTCGGTGCTGCTGACCATGACGCCGTTCCGGGTGCCCTGGCAGGAGCAGGCGCTGCTGTCCTGGGCCGGGCTGCGCGGCGCGGTGCCGATCGTGCTCGCCACCATCCCGCTGGTGTCCGGCGCCACCGACGCCCAGCAGCTGTTCAACGTGGTCTTCATCCTGGTCGTGGTCTTCACCCTGCTCCAGGGCCCGACCCTGCCGCTGGTCGCCAAGTGGCTGAGGATCGGCGAGGGCGACATCGGCCAGGACCTGGGCATCGAGTCCGCGCCGCTGGAGAAGCTGCACGGCCACCTGCTCTCCGTCCAGCTCTCCCCCGGCTCCCGGATGTCCGGCGTCGAGGTCTCCGAACTGCGGCTGCCCAAGGGCGCCGCCGTCACCCTGGTGGTCCGCGAGGGCGCCAGCTTCGTCCCGGACAAGATGACGGTGCTGCGCGAGGGCGACGAACTGCTGGTGGTCACCACCGAGGAGGTCTCCGAGGCCGCCGAGCGCCGGCTGCGCGCCGTCGACCGCGGCGGCAAGCTCGCCGGGTGGCTGCACAACGCGGAGGCGCTGCCCGCAAGCATCCGGAGGACGCCTTCCAACGGAAGGAAGAAGAACGGCTGAACTTCCGAACCGAAGGCGTAACGCCCTGATATACGCTTGTACATTCTGATCCACCCTGATTTCCATCCGGATCTCCACCCGGATTTTCCACATCTGCCTGATGCAGAGTCGGCGCGACGGCCCCGGTCGGCGCGCGAGAGGACGACCCTCGGCGCCCGGCCGGTCCCACCCGCGCGGCGCTACCAGGCAGCAGAGAGGACCGACCGTGGCGGCGCGCCGACCGGTCGACGACACCACCTCCCACGGCCCCCGCGGCACCGGCTACGGAGCGCTGCTGCGCACCCCCCGGGCCTGGACCTTCCTGCTCCCCGCCCTGGTCGCCCGGCTGCCGTACGCCATGCTCAGCCTCGGCATCGTGCTGCTGGTGCACGACACCACCGGCTCCTACGGCCTGGCCGGCGCGGTCGCCGCGGCCGCCGCCGTCTCGCAGGCCCTGATCGGCCCGCAGACCGGACGGCTCGCCGACCGGTACGGCCAGGCCGCCGTGCTGGTCCCGGCCGTCCTGGTGCACGGCGGCGCGGTCGCCGCCCTGATCGTGCTGGCCCGCGCCGGCGCCCCCGACTGGACGCTGTTCCTGGCCGCCGCCCCGGCCGGCGCCGCGGTGCCCCAGGTCGGCGCGATGGTCCGGGCCCGCTGGGTGCACCGGCTGGGCGAGCGGCCCGCCCTGATGAACACCGCCTTCGCCTTCGAGTCCGTCACCGACGAGTTCACCTTCGTCATCGGCCCGATGCTGGCCACCGGCATCGCCACCCTGGTCGACCCGTCCGCCGGACTCGCCGCCGAAGCCGCCCTGACCCTGCTGGGCGGCCTGGCCTTCGCCGCCCGCCGGGACACCGCCCCCGCGCCCACCGGCCCCGCCGCCCCCGGCGACCGGCGCGCCTCCGCCCTCTCCTCCCCCGGCGTCCGGCTGCTGGCCGGAACCTTCCTCGGCCTGGGCACCGTCTTCGGCACCCTGCAGGTCTCGATCACCGCCTTCGCCGAGGACGCCGGCTCCGGCGGGCTCAGCGGCCTGGTCTACGGGCTGTTCGCCACCGGCTCGATGGTGGCGGGCGTGCTCTACGGCCTGGTCCCGTGGCGCAGCAGCGCCCGGCAGCGGATGGTCGCCTGCTACGCGCTGCTGGTGCTCGGCTGCTCCACCCTGTGGGCGATGCCCAACCTGGTCGCGCTGACCGTGGCGGGCCTGTTCTGCGGCCTGGCCATCGCCCCCACCCTGATCACCGGCTTCACCCTGGTGGAGACCCTGGTCGCGGACGGCGCCAAGACCGAGGCGTTCACCTGGCTGACCGGCTCGATCGGCCTCGGCCTGGCCCTCGGCTCCACCGCCGCCGGACAGCTGATCGACCGCTCCGGGCCCTCGCTCGGCTTCACCGTCGCCCTGGTCGGCTCCGGTCTCGGCCTGGTGGCGCTCGTCACGATGCGCCGCCTGCTGCTGGTTCCGGCCCCCGCGACCCGTACCGTGGCACGGGGAGGCGCGGTCCGCGAGGAGGCGGCACCGGCCGCCCGACGCGGCTGAGCGGCTGGACTCCACCAGCGGAATGCCGCATCATGGACCGTCGTTAGCACTCATGGCGTGAGAGTGCCAGGGGGAGTGACAGGAGGAAGCGGAAAGTGCCCACGTACCAGTACCAGTGCACCGAGTGCGGCAACGGCCTGGAGGCGGTGCAGAAGTTCAGCGACGACGCGCTGACCACGTGCCCCGACTGCCAGGGGAAGCTCCGCAAGGTCTTCTCGGCCGTGGGCGTGGTCTTCAAGGGCTCCGGCTTCTACCGCACCGACAGCCGCTCCAGCTCCAGCAGCTCGGTGGGCTCGTCGTCGGCCTCCTCGACGTCCTCGTCCTCCACCTCTTCCTCGTCGGGCTCGTCGAGCTCCTCGGGTTCTTCCGGCTCCTCCGCCGCCTCGACGGCGAAGAGCAGCTCCGGCTCCGCGTCCACCGCGAGCTGACCCGCTCTCCGCGGAGCCCCGTCCGGCCGCGCCGGACGGGGCTCCGTGCTGCCCGGGGCCGGTCGGCCGTCGGGCGGCGACAGGCGGACCTCGCTCCACACGCTCTCCTTCGCCACCCCGCCGTTGCGCTCCGGCGGCGAGTAGCGGTGGCCCCAGCGGTCGCCCAGCGCGATCGCGGCCACCACCCCGGGCTCGTCCGGCGCCCGGGCGGTGAAGTGCAGTTCGATCCGGTAGCCGTCCGGAAGCGTGATCATCCGGGCCTCCCCGCCGCCGGCTCCCGCCAGCCGGTCGGCGATCACCCAGGCCCGCGCCCGGAGTTCCTCCTGCCCGTCGGTCACGGGGCCGCCCCCAGCACCGGACGGACCCCGGCACCGGGCCGGGCGGGGTGCAGGTCGCCGCGCAGGAAGGCGAGTTCGAGCAGCGCCTCGGCCAGCCGCTGCACCCACGGCAGGCCCGCGCACCCCAGCGCGACGCCCCCGTACTCCGCCGGCACGTCGCTCCGGTAGACCGGCGAGAGCCCCGGCGGCGGCTCCAGCCGGGCCATCCGGAACGCCCGCTCCAACAGGTCGGCGGCCTGCTCGGAGTCGGCGAACCCGTCCCGCAGGAAGCGCCGGAGGGCATCGACCACCTCCAACGGCTGTCCGGTGTACAACACGTGCTTCCCTTCGTTCGAGTGTCGGGGGGATCAGGGGGACGGCCGGACGGTCAGGCCGCGTCCGGCGCGCGGACCGCGTCGCGGCCGCCGCAGCGCGGGCACCGGCAGGCCGGCCAGATCAGCGCGGAGACCAGCGGCGGGAAGCAGTCCTCGTCGGACGTGCAGGACGAGACCTGCACCCGGGCCCCGTCGGCCCGCACGGTGTAGACCCGGATCGTCAACTTGGCAGTCGGCTCCGGGGGTTGGCGGTTCGGCATGACGATCGACCTCATGGGAGTGGTTGCGCCGCGCAAGGAGGGTTTCGAGAAGCGTTCACGCGCCCGGACCGAGCTCCCGCACGCCGGTCACCGTCCACTTCCTTCTGCGTTCTGTGCGTCACAAGCATCGGCGGGAACGGCTACGCTCACCAGGGCTTGACCGTTGACCGTTCCGGCAAGTTATAAGGGGGCAACCATGGTCGATCAGCGGGAAATTGACGTACCGACATCTCCTTCGCTCCGCTTCGGTGCGGAACTTCGCAGGTCACGGCGGGCTCGCGGCTGGTCCCAGAGCAAGTTGGGTGCGCGCATGGGCTACTCGAACGGGCTCGTCTCGTACGTCGAGAGAGGGAAGAAGGCCGTCACCCATAACTTCGCGGTCAAATCCGACGAGGTGTTCGGGACCGGCGGCCTGTTCCAGGAACTCTGGCGCCAACTGGCCCATTCCAGCTTCCTGGAGGGCTTCGACGAGTTCGTCGAGGCCGAGGCGCGGTGCGTGCGGCTCCGCGCCTACGAGATGGACGTCGTCCTCGGCATCTTCATGACCCCCGAATACCTGGGGGCCTTGGAACGGGCCAACGTCCAACGCGGTCGGATCACCCGGGAACAGGCGGACGACCGGGTTGCCCGCAATGCCCAGCGGCAGCAGATCCTGCACCGCGACCCATCGGCTGCCGTGCACGCCGTCCTGGACGAGAGTTGCCTCCGCCGGCCGATCGGGGGCACAAAGGTGATGGACGCTCAACTCGCCCACCTCGAAGGATTGACCGACCTGCCGAACGTCACGCTCCAGATCGCGCCGTTCGAGCTGGCGGAAGCGCAGCCCTTCGCCCACCCGATCGTGCTGCTGAGCATGCCGAACAACGTGACCCTGGGCTACTCCGAGACGCAGGCGCGCGGCTACGTGGAGCGCAGTCGGACCACCCTGGCGGCCTGGGAATGCGACTACGATCGGCTCCAGGTCGAGTCATTGTCCACGGCGGCGTCACTGACCATGATCCGCACTGTTCGGAGGGATCTACGATGAAGGTTGACCTGACCACCGCCCAGTGGGTCAAGAGCAGCCACAGCGGCAACGGCGGCAACTGCGTCGAGTTCGCGCCCGAGTTCGCCGCCGCCCACGGACTCGTCCCGGTCCGCGACTCCAAGGACCCCCACGGCCCCGCCCTGCTCTTCACCGAGACCGCCTTCACCGCCTTCGTCACGGCAGTCAAGTCCGGCCGCTTCGACGCGAACTGACGCACCACCGGCACCGAATAGCCCCGCAGTCAAGCCACTTGGGCTCGCGGGGCTTCTTCATGCCCAAAACCGGGAAACCCCACCCGGGCGGCTTCACCCGGAACGTACGATCGGCCGCCGAGAACGCCGCATCCGCCGTGGGAGGAACGCACATGACCCGCATCGACCTGTCCGGTGCCCGCTGGACGAAGAGCAGCCACAGCACCGACGGCGGCAACTGCGTCGAGTTCGCGCCCGAGTTCACCGCCACCCACGGCCTCGTCCCGGTCCGCGACTCCAAGGACCCCCAGGGCCCCGCCCTGCTCTTCGCCGAGACCGCCTTCACCGCCTTCGTCACCGCGGTCAAGTCCGGCCGCTTCGACATGGGCTAGCCCCCACTGAGCGGTCGGGCCGCTCGGGAGGCCCGGGCTGCCGTACGGTGGCGGAGGTATGCCTTGGAGGACGCGTTGAGCACAGCAGCACACCATGCCGAGGAACTGATCCCAAGGCCCTCGAAGTCCCCGGCCGCGCTGAAAGCCGCCCTTGCGGTCGTGGCGCCGAACCTCCTGCCGAAGATGCAGGACAACCTGGAGAAGGCGTTCAACCGGGCCGCCGAGTTGGACAGCCTCACACCGGTGCACGCGTTCCTCGTGCACTGGGCGACGATCGTCGAGATCGAGCGCTTCCCGGAGACGGCACGCACGTACCACCGGAGCCTCTACCTCGCGCAACAGGCCGAAACCCCGGAGGAAGCCCGCGAACATCTTGCGGTGTCCGGTGGGATCCTCCGTGCGGCCACGGCGGCGATCCAGGCATGAGCTGGTCCTGGGAGTACCACCCCGATGCCGAGTACGTGGCTGCCGGCTCTGCGGCCGAGTTCCTCGCCGAGGGTCGAGAAAAGCCGATGAGCTGGTGAGGATGGCCGAGGCCCTCTACCTGGACGGGAGGGCCTTCGAAGGCGTCTGGCCCGCAATGGAGGCAGTGGACGTCCCCGTGGCATGTTCCACTACTTCATCGCCCCGCGACTCGAACGAGTCTTCATCGTCCAGGTCACCGTTCTCTGAAGGACGAACACCCCAGAACCCCGCAGGCCGGATCGGTCGGGCTGCGGGGTTCCTGTTGCGGTGGGGGCGGGTTACGCGGGTTCCTTCGGACGGTGGGGCGGGGGTGTTGAC
>NZ_JOGH01000135.1:0-15122 GCF_000721345.1 Kitasatospora sp. NRRL B-11411
GCCGGTGGGTTCGTCGGCGAGCAGGACGGCGGGTTGGTTGGCGAGGGCGACGGCGATGGCGACGCGTTGCTGCTGGCCGCCGGAGAGTTCGGCGGGGCGGCGGTGCGCCAACTCGCCGATGTCCAGCGCCTCCAGCAGCTCCGCCGTCCGCTGCCTGCGGCGGCGGGTCGCGGCCGGGGTCGAGCGCTCGCCGCGCAACTGCATCGGCAGCGCCACGTTCTGCTCCGCCGTCAGGAACGGCATCAGGTTGCGCGCCGTCTGCTGCCAGACGAAACCCACCACCTCGCGCCGGTAGCGCAGCCGCTCCTTCGCCGACATCGACAGCAGGTCCCGGCCGTCCACCCGGGCCGAACCCGCCGTCGGCGCGTCCAGGCCCGCCAGGATGTTCAGCAGCGTCGACTTGCCACTGCCCGACGCGCCGACCAGCGCCACCAGGTCGCCCCGGTCCACCGTCAGGTCCAGGCCCTGCAACGCCTGCACCTCGACCCTGTCCGCGGTGAAGATCTTCACCACCCGGTCGCAGGCGATCGCCGCGTCCGCCCCGTACCGCCGGGGCGCGGCGGCCGCCAGCGCCCGGCTGCGCAACTCCTGCAGGCTCGGGACGTCCGCGCTGCCGGGCATGGGTTCGGTGCTCACCGTTCGGCTCCTGGAGGGAAGAAGGGACAGAGGGCGGTCAACGGTCCTCCCCGGCCCGCAGCTCGACCGTGATCTGGCGGCGCCCGGAGACCAGCGCCTCCGCCAGCACGGTGGCCGCGAACAGCACGGCCAGCGCCGCCGACCAGGTCAGCACCGACCGGGCGGACGGGGCGACACCGCCCGGCGCGGGCACGCCGACCAGCGCCGAGAGGTCCACGGCCGGGCCCAGCAGCAGGGTCGCGGCAGTGGCCAGCAGGGCGCCCGCGACCGCCGCGCCCAGCGCCGTCGGCAGCGACTCCAGCAGGATCACCGCCAGCCCCTGCCGGGGCCGCAACCCCATCGTGCGCAGCCGGGCCAGCACCGCCGCCCGCTCCGGACCGGAACGCACCAGCGTCAGCAGCACCGCGCCCGCCGCGAACACGCCCGCCGCCAGCACCGACCAGGAGAACACCCGGGCCGCCGAACGCTGCAGCGGATCCGCCGCCAGGCGCTCCCGCTCCTCCGCGCCGGTGCGCACCGCGTACGCCCCGCCGTCCGGCGCCGCCGCCGGATCCAGCCGCTGGAGCAGCCCGCGCACCTGCGCGGTGCGCAACTCGCCCGAACCCAGCCACAGGTTCGCCCCCGCCAGCGCCGGGACCTGCGCCGACGCCTGCCGGGCCGGCAGCACGACCGCCTCCCCGGTGCCCAGCGCCGGAGCGCCCCCCGCCGGCAGCACCCCCGCCGGACGGAACGACACCACCGACTGACCGGTGTGCAGCGGATGCGCACCCGACCCCAGCCGCCCGGCCAGCCCCGGACTGACCAGCGCGGGCGCCCAGTCCGCCCCGCCGCCGGACAGCAGCGCCGGATCGATCGCGGGCTGCCCGTTGCGGCGGGCCAGCGCCGCGTACTGCTGCGGATCCACCACCAGCAGCGCCACCTCCGACAGCACCGTCCCGTCCGGCGCCGCCACCGACGCCGTCCGGTCCGTCCACGCCGACACGCCCGCCCGCACCCCCGGCAGGGCCGCCGCCGCCTCGGCGAACCCGTCCGGCAGCACCGTGCGGGCCGTCACCCGGGCGTCCGCGCCGGTCTCCGCCCGCACCGCGCGCAGCCGGCCCGCGTCCACCGAGGACAGCACCGTCGCGCCGAAACCCGCCGTCGTCACCGCCAGCAGCAGCGCCAGCAGCGGCAGCACCGCCGGACGCGACGCCCGGGCCAGCGCCAGGAAACCCACCGCGCCCGGCCGCCGCGCCGCCCACCGGGAGACCGCGCCCACCAGCGGCGGCAGCAGCCGGGCCAGCAGCACCGCGCCCGCCAGCGCGATCAGCAGCGGCGCCGCCACCAGCAGCAGGTCCACCCCCGCACCCGCCGGCGCCACCCCGCGCTGCCGCACCGCCACCACCGCCGCGACCGCCAGCGCCAGCACCGACAGCTCCGCCACCACCCGGCGGCGACCCGCCGCCGCGCCCGCGTGCGGGAACAGCGCCGCCCGCACCGGGAACACCAGCAGCGCCACCGCCGCCGTCACCCCCGCCGCCAGCACCGCCCCGCCCCAGCGCGGCGACGGCAGCAGGAGCAGCGCGAGCGCGGTGCCCAGCGCCGCCGCCGGGAGGGTCGTCGCCGCGCTCTCGCCCAGCAGCCGCCGCAGCACCCCGCCGCGCGAAGCCCCGCGGGCCCGCAGCAGCCGCAACTCGCCCGCCCGCCGCTCACCGGCCAGCACCGCCGCCAGCAGCAGCACCGTCAGCGCCACGCCCGCCGCACCCGCCGGGCCCAGCACCGACAGCGGCGCCACCGCCGACTGCCGCTCGGCCGCCGTCCCCAGCAGCGCCGACAGCTGCGAACGCACCTGCACGTCCGGCCGCTCCGAAGCCACCTGCAGCGCGGTGCGCTGCGGGCCGCCGGTCAGCGAACCCACCGCCGCCCGCCACTGCGGCAGCTGATCGGCCCGGGCCGCTGAGACGTCCACCGGCACCCGGACGAAGTCCTGCGGCGACTTGCCCGACCAGAACCCCAGGTCGGCCAGCTCGCCCGGCCCGACCAGCGCCGCCGCCCGCCAGTACTGGGTGCGCTCGCCCAGCGCCACCGTCGAACTCAGGCAGGCCCGCACCAGGCAGTCCGTGCCCGCCCAGAACTGCGAGGCCGGATCGGCCGCCGCGAACAGGCCCACCACCGTCGCCCGGAAGTGCCGCGGCGGGGACATCGAGGTGTCCGTCCCCGCGTCCAGCACCGCGCCCACCGACACCCCGAAGGTCCGCGCCACCTGCTCCGACAGCGCCACCTCGAAGTCCGCGCCGTCCGTCGCGGCCGGCCAGCGGCCCGCCGCCAGCGCCGACCGGGCGTCCACCCCGTGCAGGTACGCCAGGCCCAGCACCGGCGCCATGCCGTTCGGCCGCGGCAGCTCAGGACCGGGCAGCGAACGGTCGGCCAGCGTGGTCGAGCCGTACACCGCGCCCAGCTCGGTCGGCCGCAGCGGCTCCGCCACCCGGCGCACCAACTCCTGCGCCAGCACGTCCAGTTGCTCGGCGGGGGAGCCCGGGCCCTGCGCGCCCAGCCGCAGCGAGGTCGCCGTCAGCACCGCGCCGTCCCGGCCGCCCGCCCGCACCTGCTCGCGCAGCGCGCCGTCCGCGCTGCGGTCCAGCGCCCGGGGCAGCGCCGCCGCCAGGAAGACCGTGACCAGCACCAGCGCCGCCGTCAACCACGCCGAGGCCCGCGCCGCGCGCAGCCTGGTCCGGACCCACGGCGCCACCGCGGGAGGGGTCCTCACATCTCC
Source organism: Kitasatospora sp. NRRL B-11411 (assembly GCF_000721345.1). Classification (NCBI taxonomy): domain Bacteria; kingdom Bacillati; phylum Actinomycetota; class Actinomycetes; order Kitasatosporales; family Streptomycetaceae; genus Kitasatospora; species Kitasatospora sp. NRRL B-11411. The sequence continues at coordinate 3,389 of NZ_JOGH01000135.1, forward strand.
TCCACGTTCCGCAGCCGGGCCGTCAGATCACGGCCCCGCCGCCCCACCAGCAGCGCCGGCACCAGCAGCGCCGCCGCCGTCACCACCGCCAGCGCCGCCACCTGCCCCAGCGGCAGCCGCACCAGCACCGCCGGCAGCGGCCGGGCCGCCGCCGGGGTCAGCACCACCAGCGGCACCACCAGGTGCACCAGCAGCGTCCCCAGCAGCAGGCCCGTGCCCACCCCCAGCACCGCCAGCACGCCCTGCTCCGCCGCCACCGTCCGCAGCAGCCGGCGCCGCGGCGCGCCCAGCGCCGCCAGCACCGCGAACTCCCGGGACCGCTCCGCGGCCGCGCCCGCCGCCGACGCCGCGAACCCGATCGCCGCCAGCAGCACCGCCGCCACCGCCAGCGCCGCCAGCGCCGACTGCGGGGCCGCGCCCAGCGGATCCCCGCGCAACTGCGCCGCCAGCGCGTCCCGCTCCAGCACCTGCTGCGCGAACGGCGCCGCCCGCAACTCGGCGGCCGCCCGGCGCGGCGCGTCGTCGCCCGCGCCCGCCGCGGGCAGCCACCACTCGGACGGCGACACGGCGGGCTCGCCGCGCGCGTCCAACTGCCGGTCGACGGCCGCCAGGTCCAGGGCCACCGCCGGGCCCTCGGTCGCGGGCAGCGCCGTCACCGCCGCCGTCACCCGGGCCCGCAGGGTCGCCGTGCCGAACGGCACCGGCACCTCCTCGCCCACCCGCGCCCCGACCACCGCCAGGTACGACTCGGTGGCCACCGCCGACAGCGCCGGAGCCGCCGCCCGCCCGCCCGGGGCCAGCACCAGGTGCCGGGCCCCGCCGGGGGAGGCGGGCCAGGACACCGCCGGCAGGTGCCCCGCACCGTTCGAGACGGACGCGCCGGCGGAGGTGGACGCACCGGCGGGAGCGGACCCGCCGCTGCGGGCGGACCCGGCGGTGGAGGCGGACCCGGCCGCGCCGCCGGTCAGCGACCAGTCGGCCGCGGGCGCGTCCCCCGCGGCCAGCCGGTCGACGGTCAGGCTCCCGGCGCCGCCCGGGGCGTCCACCGCCAGCCCGGCCAGCGTCAACGGGCCCGCGAGCCGGCCGTTCGGCCCGCCCGCCGCCAGGTCGACCACCAGGTGCTGCGGGCCGCCGGCCAGCGGCGCCGCCGCCGGGACGGGGTACACCAGCCCGAACCGGTCGCGCACCAGCAGCGACAGGCCCGGCGCGCCGTCCGCCGTCACGTCCAGCTCCACCCGCTCCGGCAGTGCCGGGCCGTCCAGCGGCGCCGCGGCCAGCGGGCCGAACACCTCGCCCGCCGACCGCCCGCCCAGCAGGTCCGCCCGCACCGGCAGGTGCGCCGCCGCCCGCCCCGCGTCCAGCAGCAGCACCGTCGCCGCCGCACCCTGCGGCAGCGGGACGTCCCGCCGGGCCACCGGCACGATCCGCTCCCCGCCCGGCAGCGCCGCGTACACCCCGCCCTGGCCCGCCGCCGGGAGCGCGGAACCGGTGATCCGCAGGCCCCCCGCGGTCAGGAACGACGCCTGGTCGCGCTGCGACTGCGACCAGGACGCCCGCTGGCCGATCGCCAGCATGCCCACGGCCACCGCCAGCACCAGCAGCAGCACCGGCCCCGCCGCCCGGGCCGGCCGGCGCGCCAACTGCCAGCCCGCCAGCGCCGGCCCCAGCCCCGTCGAACGCGCCGCCCACCGGTCGCCCAGCCGCGACACCAGCGGCAGCACCCGCAGCACCAGCACCGTCCCCGCGCACAGCGCCAGCGTCGGCGCCACCACCAGCAGCGGGTCCACCCCGTGCGAGACCCCCGAGTACCGCGCCAACTGCCGGTACGCCACCACCGCCAGCGCCAGCAGCGCCACGTCCGCCCCCGAACGCACCACCGAGGACACCCGGGCCTGCCGCCGCCCGGCCCGCCGCAGCAGCGCCGCACCCGCCGACCGGGCCAGCGAGGGCAGCGCCGTCAGCAGCACGCAGCCCAGCGCGCAGGCCGCCGCCACCGGCCACACCACCCACGGCAGCGACCCGGCCGCCGCGCCCGCCAGCGGACCGGTCGCCGCCAGCAGCCGCACCAGCCACGGCACCAGCAGCGGCGCCAGCAGCGCGGCCGGCACCGCCAGCAGCACCGCCTCGCCCGCCGCGAACACCCCGACCCGCCCGCGCGAGGCGCCGCGCGCGGCCAGCAGCCGGTTCTCCGCCGCCTGCCGGTCCGCCAGCAGGTGCACCACCAGTAGCAGCGCCGCCCCCGCCAGCACCGCCAGTTGCAGCGCGCCCACCAGCAGCGTCGAGCGCGCCACCTGGGCGTCCGAGGCCAGCTCGCCCAGCAGCGCGTCCAGCCCGGTGTCCGCGGTCAGCGCCGCGTCCCGCTTCAGGGCCGCCCCCGCCGGGGCGACCCGCGCGCGCAGCGCCGCCGCCGCGCCCGGGGTCAGGCCCGCGAAGTCCGCCCGCACCAGCCAGCTGCGGCCCGCCTGCGCCACCGCGCCGGAGGTGAACACCGCGTCGTCCACCAGCAGCGGCCCGTACGTGGTGTACGCCAGCACCTGCACGCCGCGCCCCGCCGCCGGGTCGGTCCGCCAGTACGGGTCGGACGGGTCGGCGGCCCGGTAGACGCCCGTCACCTCGACCGTCAGCGGCCGGTTGGTGAAACGGTCCGTCAGCTCCAGCCTGGCGGGCAGCGCCGCCGCGTCCAGGCCCAGCCCGGCCAGCGCGTTCTGCGGCACGGCGGCCTGGACCGGCGCGGACGCGGGGGAGGGGGCGGCGGGCCAGGTGCCGGAGAGCAGGGCGGTGCGGCTGCGGTCGAGGGCGGCCAGCACCGTCAGGTCGGGCCGGTCGGTCGACCCCGGCAGGCCGTAGGAGCGGCTGCGGGCCACGCTCTCGACGGTGGTGGGCAGGGCGCCGAACAGCCCGCGGGCGAAGCCGGCGACCGCCGCGTCGTCCCCCGCCCGGTCGGCCACCGCGCGGTCGCCGCCGACCAGTACGGCCGCCCGCGCCGCGCCGGTGCCCTGCAGCGCGCGCCGCAGCCCCGCCTCCGCGGCCCCGCGGTCGAACGCCACCAGCGCCGTCAGCACCGAGGTGGTGATCAACACGGTCAGCAGCGCGGCCGCCGCCAGCGGCAGCCGCCCGCGCAGCCGGCGCACGACGAAGCCGATCATCGCTTCCGCCTCCCCGGGCCCGTTCCGTCGCCCGGTACTCCATTCACCGGATAGCGGACGATGGTGTCACACCGAACGGGGGATCGAGAAGGATCTTGTGCGAACCGTTGTCAAGAGGTTGCCGGACGGGCGAGGGTCGCGGGACCGGCCGAGGTGCGGGCGCGGCGGCCCGCGGTGGGGGAGCGGAGCGGGAGAGGGGCGCGGGGGAAGGGTGGGGACGAGGGTGCGGCCGGGATTCGCGGGGCGGCCGGGTGGGCAGGTACGGCAGGTCCCTGCCAACGCACTGCCCCTACCCGGAGGCTGTCGAATGAAGCGCACGTCCTGGACCGCCGGGCTGACCGCCCTGGCGGCGGTGCCGCTCGCCCTCTCCACCGCAGGCGCGGCCACCGCCGCCGAACCGGCCGCCGCACCCGCGGCCACCACCTGCACCTACACCCCGGCGGTGCCCGCCGACAACTTCAAGGGCATCCCGGTCTTCGACGCCAAGAAGGCCGCCAAGCCCTACAGCGCCACCCTCCGCACCAGCCAGGGCGCGATCACCTTCCAGGCCCTCACCGGCAAGGCACCCTGCACCACCTACTCGTTCCGCTTCCTCGCCGAACACGACTACTACGACCGCACCCACTGCCACCGCCTCACCACCCAGCGGCTCTACGTCCTGCAGTGCGGCGACCCCACCGGCACCGGCAGCGGCGGCCCCGGCTACTCCTTCCCCGACGAGAACCTCGACGGCGCCACCTACCCCGCCGGCACCGTGGCGATGGCCAACGCCGGGCCGAACACCAACGGCAGCCAGTTCTTCATCGTCTGGAAGGACACCAAGCTCTCCCCGGCCTACACCCCCTTCGGCCGGGTCACCGCCGGGCTCGACGTGCTGCAGAAGATCGCCGCCGGCGGCGAGGACGACCAGAACGGCCCCGGCGACGGCTTCCCGACGCTGCCCGTCAACATCCGCAACGTCGGGATCTCCAAGCACTGACCCGGCCTCAGGCCCCGGCGGCACCCCCCGCCGCCGGGGCCAGCGCCCCGCACAGGTGGTTGCCCGGGTCCGCCGGGTCCGCGCTGATCCAGAACTGCGCCCACAGCTCGGCGAACTCCGCCCGGGACAGGAAGCCGTCGCCGTCCAGGTCGACCAGCTCGAACACGCCGGTGGTGTCCGTCGGCTGCCCGTTCCACACCTCGACCAGGCGGCGGTGCTCCTCCCGGGAGATCCGGCCGTCACCGTTCTCGTCGATCGCGTCGAAGACGGTGTCCGAGGTCTCCGCCACCGCCGCCCGCATCCCCGGCAGCCGGTCCACCATCGCCAGGATCTCGTCCAGGTCGACCAGCCCGTCGCCGTTGGTGTCCGCCGCCGCGTGCAGCACGTCCCACCAGCCGAGCATCACCCGCTCCACCCGGGCCGCCAGCTCCGGCTCCGCCGCCACCCGGGGCAGCGCCTTCCAGCGGTCCGCGAGGGCGCGGAAGTCCCGCTGGTCGAGGTACCCGTTCCGGTCGGTGTCGAACGCGTGGAACATGCCCGTCAGCTTGTGGCGCTGGAACTCGCTCGCCATGGCGGCACCTCTCTCTCGGCCCGTCCCGGATCCCCACCCCGTCCGGGTGCGAGGCTGATCCTTTCCACTCCGCGCCGCCCTACGGCAGCGCTCGGTCGCACGGCACCGACCCGCCCCCGCGCCGGGGGCGCACCGCGACCGGCACGCGCCGTCGCCACCGCCCGGCGTTGTCGTCCGCTGGCGTCGTCTGGCGTCGTCCGCCCGTCGTCCGCTGTTGTCGTCTGCGGTCGTCCGCCCGGGCTGCCCCGGACCGGCCTGTCGGGCGCTCGGGAACGGCGGCTATTGTGGCCCGCGCGTCGAACACGGCGCCGAGTGAGCAGCGGAACAGTGAGAAAAGGGGTGGGCCTCGTGGCCGACATCGAAGCGGCACGGGCGGCATTCGCGCGCTTGGACGTCGACGGCGACGGGCGGGTCACCGCACGCGAGTACAAGACGGTGATGGCCCAGCTCGGCGACTACCACGTCACCGAGACGGTCGCCCAGGCGATCATCAACGCCAAGGACGCGAACGGCGACGGCAAGCTGTCCTTCGAGGAGTTCTGGACCTCCGTCCAGGGCTGACCGCCGACGGTCCGCTCCCGGCCGGGGCGCCGTGCGTCGCGTCCGACGCGCCGCGCGCCGGCCGGGCGCCGCCGGTGACGTGCGCCGCCGGTGACGTGCGCCACACCGGCAACGCCCTGACCAGGGCGGACACCCACCGGTCCGGTCCGGGCCGGTTCGGGCCGGTTGTCCGGCCGCCCCCGGACGTCGTACAACTGGCCGATGCCGTCGAACGACCTCCGCCGACGCCACCTCGCCGCCCGCGCCGCCGCGCCCAGCTACCCCGAGGTCGGCGCCACCCGGGCCGCCGCGCTGCCCGCCGGGTACTCCTGGCTGCGCCGCCGCGTCCACCTCGGCCACGGGCCCGCCGTCCTCGAACGCGCCGGAACGTACCTGCTCGGCTGGGGCGCCCAACTCGGCTCCGGCTTCGCCGTCCACCCGGCCCCCGGCCGGATCGCCCCCGGCGACACCGTCCTGCTCAGGCTCGCCCTGCCCGGACTGCGGCTGCCCCGCCTGGTCATCCCCTGCCGAGTGGTCTGGACGCTCGAAGAACCCGACCGGATCGGCTTCGCCTACGGCACCCTCCCCGGGCACCCCGAGCGCGGCGAGGAGTCCTTCGTGGTCAGCATGGACGCGGACGGCGAGGTGTGGTTCGAGGTCGCCGCCTTCTCCCGGCTCGCCGCCTGGTACGCCCGCCTCGGCCGCCCCGTCGCCCTGCTGCTCCAGCACCTCGCGATCGAACGCTACCTGCGGGTGGTCGCCCGCGCGGCGGCCCGGACGTAGCGCGACCGGCCGAGCTGAACGGGGCCGCCGGGCCGGGGTGTTGAGCGTGGAGCGCTGTGGCGTTGAGTGCCAGGGCGTCGAACGGGGCCGCCGGGCCGGCTGCCACTACTGCTGCTGCGCGTCATCGGCGAAGGCCCGCACCGCCGCCTCGGCCACCGACTCCACCAGCGCGATGCCCGCGTCCTCGGTCGCCGAGCCGTCGCTCAGCACCGACACCAGCAGGGGCCGGCCGCCGTACTCGATCCGGCCGATGCTGTTGACCACCCACAGGCCGGTGCTGTCCCGGGGCAGCCAGCCGTTCTTCAGCTGCACCGCGCCGCCCTGGTCGGCCGCGGAGACGCCCCAGTCCTGGTCGTCCGCGACCAGGCCCATCAGCTTCGCCAGGTAGGCGCGGGAGGCGGAGCCCAGCGGGGAGTCCTCGGTGAAGACCACCCGCAGCAACTGCGCCTGGTCGGCCGCGGTGGTGCTGGTCAGCCCCCAGAAGCCGTCCGTCCCGGCGGCGGTCCCGGTCAGGCCGAAGGCCGCGTTCGCCTCGTCCAGGCCCACCGCGCCACCCACCGCCTCGAACAGGGCGGTCGCCGCGTCGTTGTCGCTCTGCTCGATCATCAGCGCGGCCGCCGCCTTCTGATCGCCGGTCAGCACGCCGTCGTTGCGCAGCAGCAGCGCCGCCAGGATGTCCACCTTGACGATCGACGCGGTGACGAACGAGTCCGTGCCCCAGGCCACGGACGCCCCGGAGCCGGGGTCGGCGACCGTGACGGCGAAGTGCCCGTCGAGGTCGCCGAGCGCGGCGGCCAGCACGGAGTCCGGGGCCGTGTCCGTACCGGCGTCCGCCGTGGTCGTGCCGCTGTCGGCCGCCGGTAGCGAGACGGACGCCGTCGCGCTCGCCGGGGTGCCGGTGGTCGAGCGGGAGAGCACCAGCCAGGAGCCGAGCGCCGAGAGCACCACCGCCACCGCGACCGCCCGCCTGATCCGCCGGGTACGCCTGGCGCGCCGCTCCTGCCTGCGGGAGGAGGTCCGGGATTCCGCTGGTGCCGTCATGCCGATGATGCTCCGCGGCCCGCCTTGACCTGCGATGAGCCCCGGCTGAGCCCCCACTGAGAAGCCGTCCGTCCGGACGAGGCCACCGCGATCACCCTGCGCGCCACCGCCCGGCCGGGGCGCGTCCGGGGGCTCAGCCGCTCAGCCGCTCAGCCGCTCAGTGGTCGGCGGTGGCGTGCAGGTGCGGGGCACTGTCCGCGGGCCGGTGCCAGGAGGTGCGCAGCCCGCAGGCGGTGAGGGCGGAGCCGATCGCGTGGTGCATGGACTCCCGGACGGCCGTCGACACCAGGGGAGTGGCGGGCAGTTGCGGGGACGGGCGCCAGGCGACGTCCACCACCGGCCCGGCCCCGGGGTCGGGCACGCACCCGGCGAGCGCGACACCGGCCGCCCGGGGGTGCCGGGCCAGCGGCAGGCCCGCCAGGGCGGCGCCGCGCCGGACCGCCGCCTCGACCGCGGCCGCCACCGGCGCGGCCGCCGGTCCCTGCCCCGGCCCGGTCTCCGGCTCCAGCCCGGTCTCCTGCCCCGGCTCGGCCGCGGATTCGGCGGATTCGGCGGACTCGGCGGACTCGGCGGGCCCGACCCGGGTCGGCCCGTCGGGCGCGCCCCGGACGGCGGACAGGCCGAGGGCGGGCAGGAGTTCGGCCAGCGCGGTCTCCATGCTGTCCGCGACCACCTGCCGGGTCCGGGGCCACGGGCTCCCCGCCCCGGCTGCCGCCGCGGCGTCCTCCAGCCGGGCGGAGCACAGCCAGCGCAGCGTCAGCGGCCACCGTTCCGGATCGTCGGCCCCGGTACCGGCGCTGCCGCGGGCGTCGTCGGCCGAACCGGTGGCGAACAGGTGCACCCCCGGCCCGTGGCCGCCGTGCGCGACGGGCAGCCCGACCAGCAGCAGCGCCTCGACCACCCGGTCGGCCAGCAGCGGATCGACCCGCGCCGCCCGCACCCGCACACCGGCCGCCACCCCGTGGACTCCCATCCCGACACCCCTTCCCACCGGCGGGGCGCTCCCGCGCGTGTGACTATCCATGACCACGTAAAGCCCGTCAACAGCCCCGGCCCGCACCGCTCTTGAGCACTCGTCGACCCCGCCCCGAAAACCGGAAGCGCCGCCCCGCACAGCGGCGGGACGGCGCTTCCGGTGAACAGCGCTTCACGGAACCACGACCGGAGGGATCAGACCCCCTGGCCCGGCCCGGCCGGCGGCTGGGCCGGAGCCTGACCCGGGTAGGGAGCCTGACCCTGCGCCGGCGCCTGACCCGGGTACGGCGCCTGGCCCTGGGCCGGAGCCTGACCGGCGTACGGCGCCTGACCGGCGTACGGAGCCTGGCCGGCGTACGGGGCCTGCGCCGGAGCCTGGCCCGGGTACGGAGCCTGGCCCTGGAAGGGCGCCTGGCCCGGGTACGGGACCTGGCCCTGCGGCGGGACCGGGGTCCTCTTGGCGCGGTTCACCATCGACCGGACGAAGTTGATGATCAGTACGACCGGCACGATGAATGCCTTGAAGATGAGGAGGTAGTGGCCGCCCTCGAAGAAGAACGCGAGGTAGACGCCGTAACCGAAGAACGCGGCACCGGCGATGGCGCTGAAGACCCGCATGCCGGCGCTCAGCCCCGAGGCGGGCACGAGGGCGGTGCAAATCGTTATCAGACCGCTGATCATCAGCAGGACGACGTACCAAGAGAAGCCCGGGTCGAGGCTGAAGTCAATGTTCACAGAAATCCCAAACTGGACATAAGGTGTGCATAAAGAGCCGGTCGGCTGACGTACCGTACCGGAGTCCCGCCCCCCGAGTCGCACGGTTTGCCGCATCGATTCGCGGATCCGTCAAGAGGGCCTCGACCAGGACCGGACCCATCACCGGAAGCACCGTCAAACCGCGCAATTCACCACCGGACGGGGCGACCCGCGGGGCCGCCGTCCTGATACCGTCCCGGCCGTGCCCTCTTCACCCGCTCCGCTGTACGCCGCCGCCGACATCCACGGCCACCGCGCGGAATTCCGCGACGCGCTGCGCGAAGCGGGACTCACCGACGACACCGGGCAGTGGTCCGGCGGCCGGGCCCGGCTCTGGCTGCTCGGCGACTACGTCGACCGGGGGCCGGACGGCATCGGCGTCATCGAGGACATCCGCCGCCTCGCCGCACAGGCCCCGGACACCGGCGGCCAGGTCGGCGCGCTGCTGGGCAACCACGAGGTGCAACTGCTCGCCGCCCACCGCTTCGGTACCGCCCCCGTCCCCGGCTGGAGCCAGCCCGGCGGCTTCCACGGCGGCTGGGCCCGCTTCGGCGGCCAGGACGCGGACCTGCGCCGACTGACCCCCGACCACCTCGACTGGCTCGCCGCCCTCCCCGCCGCGGCCCTGGTCGACGACCACCTGCTGGTCCACTCCGACACCACCCAGTACCTCGAACTCGGCCCCGACCTCGACGCCGTCAACCGCGCCGCCACCGCCGCCCTGACCGACCAGGACCCCGGCGCCTGGCTGGAGTTCAGCCGCCGGATGAGCTCCCGCGGCTCCTTCCACGGCGCCCGGGCCGCCGCCCCCGACGACCCCGTCGCCCGGATGCTCGACGCCCTGGGCGGCACCGTCCTGGTGCACGGCCACAGCACCCTCACCAAGCACTTCGGCATCCCCCCGGAGAACGTCCGCGAAGCCCTGCGCTACGCCGAGGACCGGGTCGTCGCCATCGACGGCGGCGTGTACGAGGGCGGCCGGATCCTGCTCACCCGCCTGCGCTGACCGGCGCCGCCCGCCCCCGCGCGTCCCGGCCCCTCCCGAGCCTGCGCCGATCGGCGATCGCCGATCGCCGATCGATTAGAACCGGGCGCCGAGTGCCGGGCGCTGGGCGCCGAGCGCCGAAAGAATGCGCGCGCGAGCCGGGGCGCCCATGCTGAACGGCAGCGACTTCCCGCCGACGCGCCGCCCTGGGCCCCGCACTCCGTCCCGGCCCGCGGGCGCGCCCGTCCCTCCCGGTAAGGACCTGCCCATGCGCGCCATCACCGTGCGAGACCGCGACGCCGGACCCGCCGGCCTGTCGCTGGAGGAGATCCCGCACCCCCACGCGGCCGAGAACGACGTCGTCGTGCGGGTGCACGCCGCGGGCTTCACCCCCGGCGAACTCGACTGGCCCGGCACCTGGACCGACCGCGCCGGCCGCGACCGGACACCGAGCGTGCCCGGCCACGAACTGTCCGGCACCGTCGCCGAACTGGGCTACGGCACCACCGGCCTGAGCATCGGCCAACGGGTGTTCGGCCTGGCCGACTGGACCCGCGACGGCACGCTCGCCGAGTACACCGCGGTCGAGGCCCGCAACCTCGCCCCGCTGCCGGCGGACATCGACCACACCGTGGCCGCCGCCCTGCCGATCTCCGGACTGACCGCCTGGCAGGCCCTGTTCGACCACGGCCGCCTCACCACCGGCCAGACCGTCATCGTCCACGGCGCCGCGGGCGGCGTCGGCTCGATCGCCGTCCAACTCGCCCGCGGGGCCGGCGCCCGGGTCGTCGGCACCGGCCGCGCCGCCGACCGCGACCGGGTGCTCGCCCTGGGCGCCGACGCCTTCCTCGACCTGGAACACGGGGAAGCGGAGAACGCAGGCCAGGCCGACGTCGTCTTCGACGTGATCGGCGGCGAGGTCCTCGCCCGCTCCGCCGCCCTGGTCCGGCCCGGCGGCACCCTGGTCACCATCGCCGCACCGCCCGAGGTCCGCCCGGAGGGCGGGCGGGCGGTCTTCTTCGTGGTCGAACCCGACCGCGCCCGCCTCGCCGACCTCGCCGAACGGGTCCGGGACGGCCGCCTCCGCCCGCTCGTCGGCGCCGTCCGGCCGCTCGCCGAAGCACCCGCCGCCTTCGCCCCGGGCCGGCGCACCCCCGGTCGGACGATCATTCAGGTCCGGCCGAACTGACCGCCGCCGCGCGGGGTCCGTGACGGCCCGGCCGCTGCCAGGCCGCTGCTCGGCCGCTGCCCGGTCGTTGTTCGGCCGCTGCCCGGCCACTGCCCGGTCGTTGCTCAGCCGCTGCTCAGCCGCAGTGCTCCCAGCCGGACGACCAGCTGGTGCCCTCCGCGTAACCGCCCCACGAGATGCAGGTGTTCGCGGCGCTGAGCTTGGCCGGGCCGGCGTAGTAGTTGTAGTAGCCGCCGTCGGAGGCCTCGTGCAGGTCGCTCTTCCGCTCGATGTGCACCCGCAGGTCGTACGTCCTGGTCCCGTTCGGGCTCCGGACCCAGGTGACCGCGCAGTTGCTCGAACCGTTGTAGAACAGGTAGATGTCGGCCACCGTGCCGAGGGCGTGGTGGTCGATCTGGTAGTAGCCGCTGCCGCAGGCCCCGCTCGGGGTGGTGGCGGCCTCGGCCGGAGCGGCCGCGGTCACCATTCCCGCGGTCATCCCCAGGACGCCCAGCGCGAGGGCGGCCTTCCGCTGCGATATGCGCATGAATCTCCCTTTCCCGCTTCCCCGCGGCATTCCCGCCCCGGGCCGAAGCAGGCACGGTAGCAGCAACCAAGATCACTTGACTACTTGTCAGTACACGCCGCCCGCCCGCCCGTTCGCCCGCCCCCGGCCGCGTGGGCCGCAACGGCCGTCACCGCATCGCCGCAGGTCGCACGAACGAGTGGCATCCGCCGCCCGCCGCCGCTCCCCGCCCCCGCCCGGCCCGCGCCGCGGCTAGAGTCCGAG
>NZ_JOGH01000136.1:0-15055 GCF_000721345.1 Kitasatospora sp. NRRL B-11411
GAGGTGGGCAGGTGGGGCGGCGGGGCGGGGTCAGTCGCGGTTGCTCCAGCGGAAGGTCCGGGCCGCGAACAGCGCGAAGAGCAGGGTGAAGCCGAGCAGGGCGGCGCTGTCCAGGAACGGGAGCAGGGCGCTGCCGCGGCCGCCGACGGTGTCGGTGACGCCCTCGTCGAAGTAGCGCAGCGGCAGGGCCCGGGAGAAGCCCTGGAGCCAGCCGGGCATCAGGTCGATGGGGTAGAACGCGCCGGAGAGGAAGGCCATCGGGACCATCAGGCAGTTGGCGATCGCGGCGACCGCCTCGGGCGTGCTGGCCAGCGTGCCGACCACCAGGCCGAGGGCGGCGAAGGCGGTGGTGCCGGTGAGCAGCACGGGCAGCGCGAGCGGCCAACTCCCGGACAGGCGCAGGCCGAAGACGGACATCGCCACGGCGGTGAACAGCACGGCCTGGATCAGGGCGGTGGCCAGCGCGACCGCGTAGCGGGCGCCGAGCACGGTGGGCAGCGGGGTGGGGGTGCGCCAGATCAGCCGGAGCAGGTCGTCGCGGCGCCAGTGCATCAGGGTGAAGGCGACGCCGAACAGGGCGGCGTTGCCGATGCCCCAGGAGAGCACGCCGGGGGCGATGTAGTTGATGTACGACAGGCCGCCGTCGACGGACTGCCCCTGGAAGATCGTCCCGAAGACGGCCAGGAAGGCCAGCGGGAACGCGAAGGTGAAGATCACCGAGGTGCGGTCGCGGAGGTAGGCGAGGTAGCTGGCCCGGGTCACGGCGGTGTAGGCGTTCACGATCGGCGCTCCGTTGCGGTCGGTTCGGGGTCGGCGCTCACGATCGGCGCTCGGTCGCGGTCGGTTCGGGGTCGGCGCTCACGATCGGCGCTCGGTCGCGGTCGGTTCGGGGTCCGCGCTCACGATCGGCGCTCCGTTGCGGTCAGTTCGAGGTAGGCGTCTTCCAGGGTCGCCGTGCGGGTGGTGACCTCCGCCAGGTCGACCAGGTCGCCGAGGGCGATCAGCACCTGGTGGGCGGCGTGGGTGGACAGCACAGCCTCGCCGCCCTCGACGGTGACCCGGTCGACGCCGGCGAGGTGGCGGGCGTCCTCCAGGTCGATCCGGTGCAGCGGGACGCGCAGCCGGGTCGGGGCGGCGAGCGCCTTGACCAGGTGGCGGGGGCTGTCCAGGGCGAGCACCGCGCCGCGGGCGACGATCGCCACCCGGTCGCAGAGCGCCTCGGCCTCGTCCAGGTGGTGGGTGGTGTAGACGATGGTGCGGCCGTCGCCGCGCAGGGTGCGCAGCACCTCCCAGAGCGAGCGGCGGGCGGCCGGGTCGAGGGCGGCGGTGGGCTCGTCCAGGAAGATCAGCTCGGGGTCGTGGACGAGTGCGGTGGCCAGTGCCAGGCGCTGGCGCTGGCCGCCGGAGAGCCGGCCGACCCGGCGGTCGGCGTGCTCGCCGAGGTCGACCAGGTCGAGGGCGCGGGCGGCGGCGGCCGCGTCCAGGCGGTAGAGCGCGGCGACGGTCTCCAGGTGTTCGCGGGCGGTCAGCCGGGTGAAGAAGGCCGAGCTCTGGGTCTGGATGCCCAGGCGCCGCAGCAGGGCGGTGTTGCGCGGCCAGGGGCGTTCGCCGAGGACGCTGACGGTGCCCGCGTCGGGGGTGCGCAGGCCCTCGACGATCTCCACCAGGGTGGTCTTGCCCGCGCCGTTGGGCCCGAGGATGCCGAAGAACTCGCCCCGCCCGACCGTCAGTGACACCCCGTCGAGGGCCTGGACCGTCCCGTACCGCTTGGTGATGCCCTCCAGCACCACCGCCGCGTCCGGGTGGCTGTCGCCTGTGCTCATGCCGCTGCTCCCTCTCCTGGCTCTCCTGGCCGATCGGGTCCGTGCCGGCCGACCGGGTCCGTGTCCCTGGTTGCGGTGGTTCATCTGCGCGGCCCGCCGCTCTCGCCGCGCCGTCCGCGGTGGGCCCGGCCGAGCGCCCAGAGCAGCAGCAGGGCCGCCACCGCCAGCGCGGGCAGGGCGCCGGCCCACGGGCCGTACCGGTCCGCCAGCAGCAGGCCGACGGCGGTCGGTGCGGCCGCGGCGAGGGCGGCGCAGCCGAGCGCGTAGCCGCCGTAGGCCAGCCGGAGCCGGGGCGGGTAGCGGAGCAGGTCGGTGCGGGCGCCGTCGCGGCGGAGCGCGGTGCGGGCCAGGACGAGGGCGAACCGGCGGCTCCCGGTGGCCAGTTGGAGGGTGTCCAGGGCGTAGCCGAGCGCCTTGTAGCCGTCCAATGGCGGCAGCGGGACGAGGTTGCCGAACGCGACGGCGGTGCCGAGCAGCAGCAGCGCGCCCAGGAAGGGGCGGGCCTGGGCGTGTTCGGGCAGCAGCAGCCGGGCGGGCCAGAACGGCAGCAGGAAGACCAGGTTGGCGACGGCTCCGGCGGCGGCGGTGGCGACCTGCTGGCGGCGGCGCGGGAAGAACCGGACGTCCTCCACCTCGCAGTACAGGTAGGTGACCGGCAGCCGCCAGCGCAGCCCGATCTCGCCGACCCGGCCGCCGAAGGCGTGCGCGACCAGCCCGTGGGCGAGTTCGTGCAGGGCCAGGCTGAACCAGAGCAGCACGCCGACCGCCAGCAGCGCGATGGGGTTGCGGGCCAGGGTCGCGGTCTCGTCGGCCAGCGTGCCGAACTCGGCGGCGACCGCAACCGGCAGTGCCACGACCAGGGCCAGCAGCGGGACCAGGAAGGCGGGGCGGCGGGCGAAGCCGGTGGCGCGGTGCAGCCGCTCCAGCAGGGCGGGCGCGTCGGCGACCATCCGGACCCGGCCGGCCAGCAGGCCCGAACTCCCCTGCCCCGCGGGCTCCTTCGCGTACTGCTCCGCGGGCTCCTTCGCGTGCCGCTCCGCGTACTGCCCCGCGTGCCGCTCTGCGTTCTGCTCCGCGGTCGCGGCCGGGACGGGGCGGGGGGCGCCCTCGATCAGGCCGCGGGCGTACAGCAGGCCCAGCAGTTGCTGCCACTGCGGTTCGCCGAGCCGGGCCCGGAAGTGCGCGGCGTACTGCTCGCCGACCTCGGCCAGGGTGCGGGTGCCGTCGAGCCGGGTGATGACGAAGTGCTCCTTCGGCCCGACCTCCAACTGCCGTCCGCCGTCCGGGTCCTGGATCAGGTGGACCTCGGCGGCGCCGCGCCGCAGCGGCCGGCCGATCCGCAGCTCGGGGCGGATCCTGGGCGTCAGGTCGAGCAGGCTGCGGCTCTTCACGGCGCCGCCGCGGGCCGGGGCTCGCGCAGCGCGCGGGCCAGCACGTAGGAGAGGAACGCCTCGTCGCGGACGGTCGCGGAGAGCCGGTTGTTGGTCATGTGCGCGTACGGGAAGAGCAGCATGGCCAGCGCCTGGTCCGGGTCGGTGACGGTCAGGTCGCGTTCGCCGTCCCAGGAGCGGAAGACCAGCAGGCCGCGGCGGGCCGACTCGGCGGCCCGGTCGCGCAGTTCCAGGCAGTGCGCGGCCCAGCCGCGCAGCACGCTGGGCAGCCGCTCGGGCGCGCCGTCCGCGATCGCCGACCGGATCGCCCGGAACCGGGCCGGGAGGGTGTCGCCCATGCTGCGGAAGGCCCGGTCGTAGCCCTGCTGGGCGGTGTAGTTGGTGCCCGCGAAGGAGCGGTTCCAGAAGGCGTGGTAGCGGTCGAGGAAGACCAGCAGGTCCTCCTCCGCGGGGAGGAAGCAGGCCGCCATGGTCATCATCAGCTGGGCGGCCAGGCCGAGCACCACGGTCCGCAGGTGCAGGTTCATGGTGCGGGTGGCCTCGACGACCAGCTCGCTGGAGTGCTGGAAGTGCCACTCGGCGAGGTCGATCCCGGCCGGGCCGCCGTACTTGCCGTACTCGGGCTCGTACGGTTCGACGCTGAAGGTGTTGTTCGCGCGCAGCCGCATCCGGCCGTCCGGGCCGAGCAGCCCGGCCCGCTCCTCCGGGGTGAACTCCAGCTCGAACATGGTGTTGTAGAGCTCGGCGAAGAAGCTGTCCTCGACCTGGTAGAGCGCGGGGCGGCGGCGCAGGAACTCCGCGACGGCCGCCTCGGCCCGCCGCCGCACCTCGGCGGCGGCCCCGGCGGCGCCGGTCGGGCGCAGCCGCAGGCGCAGGTGCGGGCCCTCCACCCAGTAGTTGATGAAGAAGTACCCGGCGAGCAGTCCCTCCCCGGTCAGCTCGGCGACCAACGGGCGCACGCACTGCAGCAGCAGCGGGCGGGTACTGGCGGCGTAGAACACGTGCAGCGCGAGCCACTCGCCCGGAGCGCGGCCGGGGGCGTCGGGGGCGTCAGGGGCTTCGGGGGCGCCGGGGGGTGGTGCTGCGGGCCGGTCAGTCATGGTTCGGCTCTCCTCGCCACTGCTCGAACTGTCCTTGCTGATACGGCCCTTGGTCACCTTCGGGCTGTTCCGGCCGGGCTGCGGGTCCGGCGGGGCGGGGCAGGACCTCCAGGGCCAGTTCGGCGACGTGCCGGCCGCGCGCCGAGCGGACGTGCAGGGCCTCCTCGCCGGGCAGCATCTCCTCCAGGACCAGCTGCCCGGCACCGGCCGCCAGCAGCCCGTCCAACGCGGTCAGCGAGAGCGGGCTGGCGAAGTCCACGTACTGCGGCTTGACGGTGCCGGGCGCGCCCGCACCGCCGGGCCGGATCCGGGCGAACACCCTCACCGGCAGGCCGTGCCGGCGGCGCCAACGCTGCCACGCCAGGTAGCGCTCCGACTCGCCCGCCCCGGAGGCGGGGCAGGGCAGCGCCTCGGGGTCGGCGGTCCAGCTGCGCCGGTGCAGGACGAGGCTGCCGTAGCGGACCCGGGGCCGGCGGGTGACGCCGTGGACCGGCGGCCCGGCGGGCACGCCGCGCCACAGTTCGGGGGTGACCCGGGAGGTCGGCGAGAACAGCAGCAGGCTGCGCGGGATGTCGGGCAGCACCATCGGGACGAGGTAGCCGAGGTAGACCGGGACCACCTCGGCGCCCAGCCGGCGCGAGCGCAGCACCAGCCGGTCGGCGGCCGGGTCGTGCTCGACGTACAGGTCGTCGAGGTGCAGTTGCGCCGCAGCGGGGGCGGTGCTGGTCTCGCCCGGGCACACCACCTCGTAGTCGGTCAGCCGGGTGTGCAGGTTCAGGTTGGTGGTGGCCGCCCCGGCGGTGACCTCCGCGAGGACCGCCCCCGCGGGCACCGCCTCGCCCAGCACGGCCCGCAGCGCGGCCGACAGGCCGGGGGCATTCCCGTTCCCGCTCCCGCCCTCACCCCCGTCCTCGGGCTCGAAGCAGTGCGTGAAGCGGGTGAACGGGAAGCACAGCCCGCCGTAGGAGTGGTTGAGCACCGCGAGCGGTTCGCCGTCCCGCACCGACAGTTGCACGAAGTGGCTGTGCGGGGCGAAGTCACCGGCCGTCCAGGACAGGTGGTCGGCCACGGCGGCGAGGTCGGCCGGTTCGAGGGTCAGCTCCTCCGCGTCGGCGGGCAGTTGCCGCGCCAACTCGCCCATGCGGTGGGCGAGTTCGGTCCGGGCCCGGTCGAGGTCGGCGATCTCGGGCCGGCCGAGCCAGTTCTCCTCCGGCGGGTGGCCGCCGTGCGCGGTCTCGGCGGGCTTGGCGGCGGTGAACTGCAGGTACTGGTGGAAGATGTCCTCGTGGAAGTCCTGGACGAGTTGCAGCAGGTCGTCGCTGCGCCCGCCCCGGCCGTGGCGGGCGAGGAAGAAGCCCTTGAGGGTGAGCCGTTGGGCCAGGCCGAGGTCGAAGACCGGCAGGATCCGGGCGAGTTCGGCGAGCGGCCGGGCGGCCAGTTCGGCCCAGAGCCGGGCGTCGGCCGTCACCTCGCCCGCGGAGACGTCCTCGTAGAGCAGGGTGTGCGGGACGGCCGCCCCGTCCCCGCCCAACTCCTCCTGGATCGCGGCGAATTCGCCGCGGATCTCGGCCAGCAGGGCGCGCCGGGTCGGGACGTCGCCGCCGGGGTAGCGGCGCAGCGCGGCGAGCGGGACGGCGAGCCGGTCGGCGATCCGGTCCGCCCACGGGCGGTCGAGCGAGCGCAGGGCGCGGCGGAAGGCGTCCAGCGGGTCGGCGGTGTGCACGTCGGTGGCGAGCAGCGGGAGTTGGAGGATGCCGACGTCCAGCAGGGCGGCCAGGTAGCGTTCGGCCTCGCCCGGCTCCCCGGCCGTGCCGAGTTCGGCGTCGAGGGCGGCGGCGAGTTCGCCGAAGCGGATCCGGGGGCGCTGCCGGAAGATGCCGAGCAGGTGGTCCAGGACGCCGCTGAGGCGCAGGAAGAACAGCCGGTCACGGGCCGCGTCGAAGCTCACCGCGGCGCCCGCGTCCCCCGCCGTCACCGAGCGCCGCACATAGCGGACCCGGTCCTCGGTCAGTTCCAGGCCGGACGCGGGGGCGACCGGCAGGTCGCGGCGGCGCGCCGGGTCGGCGGCGACGAGTTCGGCCAGCCGGGCCAGCACCACGACGTTCAGCCGGGGGTGGCTGCCGCGCGCCTCGCCGAGCAACACCTCGCCGTCGAAAGGGAGTTGGCCCGGGGCGAAGGTCCCGGCGGCAACCGGGGTGAAGGTGCTGAACGGGCTGGTCTTGCAGGCCGTCCGGTACAGGTAGGACAGCAGCGACCGCTCCGCCTTGCGGGTCCGCTTGTCGGGGGCGGCGCTCGGCGCGCCCAGGCCGTCCAGCCGCCCCTCCAGGGAGGGGGAGGCGAGCAGCAGGCCGAGGCGCAGTTCGTCCAGGTCGGCGAGGCGGCGCAACTCGGCCCGGGTGCGGACGAGTTCACGTTCGAGCAGCGGACGTCCGGCCTCGTGCAGCCGGGCCAGCCGATCGCGGGCCGGCAGCCAGGCGGCGAACAACTCGCCTGCCGCCGCGCCGAGTTGTTCGGCTTGCCCGACCTGTTCGACCAGGTCGAGCAGCTCGGCGGGCCGCTCGGGCGCCCGGTTGTTGAACACCTGCCTGCGCAGCGCGAGCAGTCGGCGGCGCTGCTCGGCCGCGGGGGCGGCCTTCACCAGCACCGAGAGCAACTCGCTGAGCCGACCGCCGAGTTCGGCCAGCCGCTGCTCCTCGTCGGCGACCTGTTCCGCCCAGTCGTACGCCTCGGCCGAGCGCAGGCCGTGCACGGCCTCGACGGGCAGGCCGCCGACCCGCAGCATGAAGCGGGGGCTCAACCCGGGTTCCCGCCGCGGAGGGGCGACGCCCTGGTCCGGGATGGTCGTTCTACCGGTCGTTCCGCTGGTCACCGTTCCTCCGCCCCCGTCAGACGATCGTGTAGTCGAAGTCGGCGGGACTGCGGTGCTCCTGGCCGACCATCATGATCAGCAGCGGCAACTCCTCGCCGTCCAGCAGGCCCAGGTGCTCGGTGTAGGAGACCGAGTCGAAGCCGAGCGCCACCCCGCAGGCCAGCCCGACCGCCGGGGCCACGGTGTAGAGCGCCTGCGACGCCGCACCGACCGCGGCGTTCACCAGGCGCAGGCCCCGGTCCCCGACGGCGTCCAGGACCGCCGGGGTCGGCGCGCTGACCACGATCAGCGCGCCCGACTGCTCCAGGTTGTAGTTGTCCAGGAAGTAGTTCCGCTGCAGGAACCACCCCTGCGGCCCCAGCCGCACCGGCCGCAGCACCCAACCGGCCCGCCCGGACGGCTCGGGCGGCCCAGCGAGTTCGGACGGCTCGGACGGCTCGGACGGCTCGGGCTGCCTTGACGGCCCTGACGGCCCTGACGGCTTCTGCGGCTCGTAGGCGTAGGCCCCGGCGGGGATGCCCGCGACGTGGTTGACGAACACGTGCAGCCGGGTCAGCGGCTGCTGCTGCGGGCCTTCCTGGCAGTGCGCCAGCCGCCCGGCCGCGTCGGCGGCCGCGAGGGCGGCCGCCAGTTGCGCGGCGGTCATCGGCGGGTTCCCGGTGAACCTCCCGAAGCTGCTGCGCCTGGCCCGCAGCGCGGCCCGGGCCCCGAGCACCGGCGGCTCCGGCACGGGCAGCAGCACAGCCCCAGGCTCCAGCCCCAGCCCCGACCCCGGATCCGACCCCGGCCCTGCCCCCGCCCGGAGCCGCTGCCAGGCCGTCCGCAGGGCCGCGTCCAGGACGCCGTCCGCCGGGGGTTCGGCCGCGCCCCGCAGGGTCGCCTCGTGGACCCGCCGGACGGTCTCGAAGGTGCTGACCGTCCGCGAACGCTCCCGTTCCACCGCCGCGACCCGGGCCCCGGTCGGCAGCCCCCCGCTCTCCGCCCCCGTCCCGGCCCCGGCCCAGCGCAGCGGGACGACCGCGAACACGCCCTCCTGCTCCGGGCTCAGCCCGAGCAGCCGTCCGATCCGTTCCTCGTCGAACCAGAGTGCCGCGCCGAGGTGCAGGCCGTGCGCCCCGGCCCAGATCCGCCAGGTCTCCAGCAGCGCGCCGATGTCCATCGTGACGACGTGGTAGGCGAAACTGTTGTACTTGAAGGCGTTCTGCCAGAACTTGACGGTGAGCACCAGGAACTGGTCACACCCTTCGGCCCGCCCGCCCAGCGCCGCCCGCACGTCGGCGGTGACGTCGCCGGTGAGCAGCCGGCGCATGGCGTGGTGCGGTGTCGCGTAGTGGTGGACACCCGGGGTCAGCGGGCCGCTCGCCCCGCTGACCCAGTGGATGCCGATCGGGTACAGGCCGCCGCCCGAGGCGGTGCCCCGGGAGAAGTTGGCGTCGGGGTAGCGGGGCAGCGTGCCGAGGTCGGAGTTGGCCTGGACGGCGAGCCGGCGGCCGGTGAGCCCGTACGAGTCCTTCAGCAGGCCGCCGAGCAGTTCCAGCGTGAAACCGCCCTCGCCGCCCGGCCCGAACAGCCCGCGCCCCACACCCTCACGCCCCGCCCCTTCACGCTCCGCACCGGCCGCACCGGCCACACCGACCGGGTCTGCCGGGCCTACCGGACCGTCCGGCAGCGGGAAATGCGGGGCGTTGGGGTAGTACTTGCCCTTCCGGGGGCGGTCGGCCCAGTCGGGGGCGAAGTCGGCGGGCTCCATCGGGACCCGGCCCCGCCGCAGCACCGCGGACGCGTACGTACGGGCCTCACCCATGGTCGTTCCCCTCTCGTCCATCCAGGTCTGCGTCAGTGGCTGCATCTGCTTCTGGGGTTTTGCTCGGTCCGCCGGGCGCGGCCCGCGCGGTGTGCGGGCGGTTCAGGGGAACGGGTGCGGGGCGGGGTTGAGCTGGTCCGTCCGCAGGTCGTGGGCCGAGTGGCCGGCTTCCCGTGGTGCGGTGCGCAACCGGGGCATGGTCAGGGCCCGTTGGCGCCGCCAGCCGAAGTCGATCGGCAGCAGGCCGGGGACCAGCACCGAGACGGTGTGCAGGCCGGTGGCGCGCTGCTCGGGCATGGTCTGGTCGACGACGACCACGTCGAAACCGGCCGCGGCCACCGCGTCCACGCAGTGCCGCAGGTCCTCCCGCAGGTCGTCGGACGGGGCGATCGACCCCTCCGCGAGCTTCCCCACCGGCGCCACCTTTCCCTGACGCTCCGTCAGGAAGTCTGCGTAGCGGGCCATTTCTGGCATCCCGTACAGCAGCGGGTGGTCGTGCAGGACCTGGACCAGGTCGAAGTCCGCGGCCATCGCCCGCAGTCGGCGCTCCTCGCGGAGGGTGCGGCCGACCAGGTTGACGGCGTCGGTGCCGATCTCGCAGAGCCCGGCCCAGAGCGCCGCTTCCGGGTCCAGGCTGGCGCCCGCGCCGAAGCAGAGCCGCCCGGGGCCGCCGTCGATGCGTTCGGCGACGGCGGTCACCACCGGGATCGGGAAGCTGATCCGGGTGTCGAAGAAGCGGGCCCGGTAGCCGTACATCTCCAACCGGTCCACCAGCGCCCGGGTCTGCGGCCGGGCGCTGCTGCGGCCGTCCAGTTCGGGCAGGGCGAGCCGGCCGTACCAGGCGAGCAGGAAGGCGTCCCGTTCGACGACCTCCATCAGCCCGTAGTAGACCGCCTCCTCCAGGCAGCCGCCGGACGCGCAGCCGTTGGAGCTCTCCTGGACGAACCGGTTCCCGACGCCGCCGGGCGCGTGGTAGTACGCCATGATCTCCGGTACCAGCAAAGGCCGTTGGTCGCGCAGCGACCAGCCCCACACCCACGGGACCGGCCGGTCCGTGGCGAACGGCCGCACGCCGCTCCGCCGGTGGAACTCGTCCGTGTACAGGCCGCAGCTGCGCGGGTCGAGCGCCCGCTCCCCGAGGTCGTCGTACGCGGCGACCACCGTGGTGCGCTTGCCGCGCGCCCGCATGCCGGCGAACCGCTCCAGCCCTTCCAGCAGGCCGACTTCGACGCTGGCCCGGTAGCGGGGGGTGTGCCCGCCCCAGAAGCACTCGCGCAGGTAGTCGCCGGAACGCATGGTGAAGCAGCCCACCGTCGAGGAGGTGGAGGCCGACGCCAGGTCCGGCACCACCGAGGGGCCGAGCATGCCCGCCACCGGGTTGACGAACGCGGGCAGCGACAGCCCGTACTCCGCCACCGCACGCAACCGGAAGTCGTCGGGCGCCCGCTTCGGGCGGCTCGCCAGCTCGATCCGGGCCGCCGACTCCTCGTCCGCGACCCGGCGGTCGCACCGGGGGCACTCGGCGTCGGCGAGCAACGGGAAGCCGCTGACCCGCAACGTCTCCAGGTCGAGCAGCTGGACGGACCCCAACTCACCCTTCCCGCCGGCTCGTTCGGCGCTCTCCGCGCGGGCCGCCAGCAGCGCGGCGAGCGCGTCGGTGAGGAACGGCACCGCCCACGGCGGGCTCCCCGCCGCCCGGGTGCCCGTTCCCAGTTCGAGCGCGTTCCGCAGCTGCCCGGAACGGACCGCCTGCCAGCGCCGGGCCAGACAGCGCGGACAGGGCAGCCCCGCACCGCCCCCGCCGGACGGCTGGTCCGGACCGACCACGGCGTGGTGGCCGTAGACGTGCACGGACGTCCCGGCCCCCCGCTCCTCCGCGCCGTCCGCGCCGTCCGCAGCGAGCTCGTCACGGGCGCCGAGCATCGCCAGCACGGCCGTTCCCGCCTGACGCTCCGTCAACTCCCGTGCCCAGCAGTCGAAGAACTCGCCCCAAGGCCCGGCGTACGCGACCCCGACCGCACCGGACGGTCGGCCCGCCGTGCCGTCAGACATCCGAAGTCCCGTCCGTGAGCAGCACCTTGACCACCTCGATCCGGCCGGCCCGCAGGTCGGCCGGTCCGCACGGGGCCAGCAGGACGTCCCGCCCGGCGGCCCGGAGCCGTTCCAGCACGCCCGCCCAGTCCAGGCCCGCCGCCCAGCCCAGATCCGTCACCCCGGCACCCGCGGTCTCAGCCTCCGCCGCCCCGGCCTCCGCAGTCTCGACCTCCGCGATTTCGGCCTCCGCGATCTCGGCCGTCGCCGCGGGCGCCAGCACCGCCGGGTCCAGCTCGCCGATCAGTGGGTCACCCGGATCGGCGGCGGCCCGGCCGTCCCCCGTCTCCGGCTCCTGGTCGAGCTGGGCCGCGCCGAGCAGGTCGCGCAGCGCCTCCGCCACGGCGTCCCGCAGGGCGAGGCCGCTGCCGAGCGCCCAGCGGTGGCGGCCCGTCCCGGGGTCGGCGGCCCGGGCCAGCACCACCGGCAGCGGGGCGTCGGTGCCGCCGAGTCGCAGCAACTCCGGTTCCAGGCCCAGGTTCCGGGCCGAACGGACCAGGAAGACGAGCTCGGCGTCCACCCCGCCCCCGGCCGGGGCAACCGGGTCGACCGGCTCGCCCGAATCGTCCAACGGCACCTGCTGCACGGCGAGTCGGCCGCGCAACGCCAGCCGCAGCGCGTCGTAGCCGAGCGCCGTGCGCAGGCCGCGTACCGTCGCCTCGGCGAGCGTGCCGCCCGCGCCGGTGCCGGCCGAGGTCGCCTCGAAGGCCCGGTCCCGGTTGTGCGGGCCGAAGGTGCGCAGCGCGGCGGTCGGGACGAGGGCCTGCCCGCCGGTCAGCAGCGAGGTCGCCGGGCTCCACGCCCGGACGGCACCGGCCGGCAGCCCGCTGGCGGTGCTCAGCGCCTCCGGCCGGACCCGGACCGCCGTACCGCTCCCCTCCTCCCCGCCGACCACCCGGGGCGGGACGACGTGCTCCACGTACACCTCGGCGGCCCGGTACAGGGCCCGCAGCCGGGCCCCGGCCACGTGGTGCACGTCGGCGGCCGTGATGTCCCGCCGCCGGCCGGTCGCGGTGTGCAGGCGCACGGTGCCGAGCTTGAGCGGCGTCTGCTGCCAGGTGTCGTCGGCGTACTCGGCGAACACCCCGGCGTAGGGGCCGACCAGGACCGCGCGGGCGTCCAGCGCGGCCAGCGCCGCCTCGGAGTCGTCCTCCCCGGGCGTCCGGCGTCCGGCCTCCTGCGCGGCGGCGAGCTCGGCCACCGTGACAGCGGGTTCGGCCGCCGTGCCCGCGAGTTCGGCCGCCGCGACGGCCGCCCCGGTTCCTTCGGTCACCTCGGTTCCTTCGGCCGCTCCGGTCCGTCCCTCGCCGCAGCGCGGGCAGCGCGGGTGCGGGAGCAGCGGTTCGCCGATCACGTCCAGCGAGTCCAGGTCCTGCACCAGCAGCCGGCCGTCGGTCTCGGCCTGGAGGACGCCGGTGATCAGGCGGAACACCTCGTAGCCGAGCAGGTTGCCGAGCATCGCGGCGAGCGGGCCGGTGGGCTCGCGGTCGCCGGGGGTGAGCGGCGCGGACGGGGCGAGGACGCTCCACAGGTCGGCGGCGTCGCCCGCCCGGACGCCGGTGCCCAGCCGCAGGGCCGCGCACGTCCAGCAGCCGGTGCGGTCGGCGGACATCAGCGGGCCGATCACCGCGCTGCCGCCGATCGTCCAGGCCGGGAGCAGCAGCCGTCCCGCAGGGATGCCGGCCGCCAGCAGCCGGGTGGTCCGGCGGGTGCCGGCCGGGCCGGTCACCAGGACCACGTCGTAGCCGTCGAGCCCGCCCCACCCGGGGGCCTCGTCCGCCTCCCCCGCCGACAGACCGGAGACGGCGTCCGCGCCGCCCGCCGCCAGGCTGTCGATCGTCACGGGGCAGCCGGCCTTGGCCAGTTCGGCGGCCTCCTGCTCGACCTCGGCGAACCCGGGTGCCCCGGTCAGCGCGGGCAGGACGCCGATCGCGGCGCAGCCGTTGCGGATCAGGCTGAGCGCGGCCCAGCGGGCGAGTTCGTCCTCGCCGAGCACCGCGACCCGGGTCTCCCGGAAGCGGTGGAAGCGCTCCTCGGCGCCGCCCGCGTAGTGGTCGATGTACTCGACCTGCGGGCCGAACCGGGCGGCGACCTCGGGGGTGAGCAGCGCGGGGCCCTCGGCCGCGGGACCGGCGTCCCGGGCGAAGCCGCGGCTGTAGAGGGTGCGGACCAGTTCGGTGAGCATGTTCCGGTGGTGCGCGCCGAACCCGCTGCTGATCTCGGCCACCGTGTGGCGCCCGTTCAGGTGCGGCACGATCAGCGAGGCGAAGCGGTAGCCGTCCTTCGCCGTCAGGCCGAAGCCGCCGTGGGCGTTGTGGAACAGCACCCCCTCGGGGGTCTGGGTGTACAGCACGTCGCGCCGGATCCGTGGGCGGCTGTCGGCGATCTCCTCGTACGTGGCCATGTCCCTCACACCTCGGTGGTACGCAGCGGCGCGGCTGACTGCCGCACGGACGGGATCGGACCGGCACCGGGGACGGCACCACGGTCCGGCTCTGCTTCGGTCTCCACTCCAGGGCCCCCACCGGTCTCTACTCCGGTCTCCACTCCAGGGCCCCCACCGGTCTCTACTCCGGTCTCCACTCCAGGGCCCCCACCGGCACCTGGCTGCTCCGACGCCCCCGGCGCGCGGGCCCAACTTCCTTCCGCCGCAAGGGCGAAGGCGCGCAGCAACTCGTGCACCCGGTAGTTGCCGCCCGGCCCCTCCCGGAGCAACCCGGCCTGCACCAGTCCGGCCAGGACGGCGTCCCCGGTGACGGATTCGGCCATCGGACCCGGCGCCGCCTCCCGCCGGACGCGCTCCGGCCCGAGCCCCTCGACGGACCCGACCGCCTTCTCGGCAGCCCCAGCCCCAGCCCCTGCCCCAGCCCCTGCCCCGATCTCAGCCGACGGCGGGGTCCGCGGATCGCTTCTCAGCACGGCGAGTTCGAGCTGCCGCAGGGCCGGTCCGGGCCCGACCCCGAGTTCCTCGCGCAGGTGGTCACGGACCCGGCGGTACTCGGCGAGCGCGTCCGCGCGCCGCCCGGTCCGGTGGAGCGCCTCGATGAGCTGTTCCCAGAAGCGCTCGTGCGCCGGGTGGGACCTGGCCAGCGGCCACAGCTCGGACAGGACTTCCCGACATCGCCCGAGCGCGAGCTCGATGTCGTAGACCCGCTCGACGGTCCGCAGCCACTCCTCGGCCAGCCGCGGCACCTCCTCGCGGTGCAGCACGTCGGAGTGCACGTTGCCCAGCACCGGCGGCTGCCAGAGTTCCAACGCGGCGCGCAGCAGGGCGAGTTCGTCGGCCGGTTCGGCGGCCCGGTCGGCCCGGCCGAGCAGTTCGCGGAACTCCAGCAGGTCGAGGCTGCGCGCGTCGGCCGCCATCCGGTAGCCGCCGGGCAGCGCCTCGATGGTGCTGCCGGAGATGCCGTACTTGGCGAACAGCCGGCGCAGCCGCAGGACGCAGGAGTGCAGGGACGCCTTGGCCGTCGCCGGGATCTCCTCGCCCCAGATCGCGCGCTGGAGCGATTCGACCGGGACGACGGCGTTGGGGTGGGTCAGCAGGACCGCCAACAGCGCGGCGGGCTTGGACGGTTGGAGCACCGCCGACTCCCGGCGGTCCGCGATGGCCAGCAGCCCGAGCACCGTGAATCTGGCGCCGGTGCCCTGCCCGGCCTCCACCGCCACACTCACGCACTCTCCTCCGACCACCGCGTTCCGGGCATGCCGAACCGCGCCCCGACCAAGAGACAGCACTGTTCCGCGCCCGCCCCCGATGGCGCTGAATACCCGCTGGGGTATCGGCGCCCGCCGCATCGCCGGGCTTGGCAGGGTCAGACCATAGGAGCTGACGCACAATCAAGTCAACAGTTTGTCAGCCCAGTTGATGAGCGTTCTCCCCTCGTTCACCCGCCACCCCGACAGCACCACCGACCGCCGCACCCCATCCCTCCCCGGCAACCCCACGGCCGTCTCCCCACCCCGACCGACCCCCGCAA
>NZ_JOGH01000137.1:0-14840 GCF_000721345.1 Kitasatospora sp. NRRL B-11411
CCCCCCACCCCCGCCCCCAGCCCGTCGAAGACCTACCCGTACCCCTTCTACCCGCCGGGCACCTGCCTGTTGATGCCCTGGATCAGCGGGGTGAAGGACAGCACCGTCACCCCGTGCGACCAGCCGCACGACGCCGAGACCACCGCCAACGTGGTGATGCCCGAGGGCCTGGCCGACGACCGGGGGATGAACAAGGCCCTGCTGGAGCTCTGCGCGCCGTCGTTCCATGCGGTGCAGCAGCAGAAGAACGGCACCGACCTGTACAACAACAGCCCGATCGTCCCGCTGACCAAGTACTACCAGCAGGGCTACCGGGATGTCAGCTGCACCGTGACCGTCAGCAACCAGCAGCCGGACCGCAAGATGACCGCCCCGCTCCACTAGCCGTCCCGCCCCGTACGCTGGGCGCATGGTGAGTCTTGCGCAGGGCGAGCGGGCCCGGTTGAGTCGGTTGTTGGCGGCGGCGGGGCCGGAGGGGCCGACGTTGTGCGAGGGGTGGGTGGCGCGGGACTTGGCGGCGCACCTGGTGGTGCGGGAGGGGCGGCCGGACGCGGCGGCGGGGATCCGGGTGGGGGCGCTGGCGGGGTGGACGGAGCGGGTGCAGGGGAAGGTCGCGGGGCGGGGGTACGAGGGGCTGGTGAAGTCGTTCCGGTCGGGGCCGCCGGCCTTCTCGCCGTTCAACCTGCCGGGGGTCGACGGGGCGGCGAACCTGGTGGAGTTCTTCGTGCACGCGGAGGACGTCCGCCGGGCGGTGCCGTTCGAACCGGAGCCGGTGGGGCCGGAGTTGGCGGAGGCGCTGTGGAAGCGGGTGCCGATGGTGGCCCGGTTCGGTGACGCGAAGGCGCCGGTCTCGCTGCGGCTGGTGCACCCGGACGGCCGGGAGGTGACGGTGCGTCGGCGGGGGACGCCGGTGGTGACGGTGAGCGGGGAGCCGGGCGAGCTGGTGCTGTTCCTGTACGGGCGGGGCGCGCGGGCCACGGTGGTGGCGGAGGGCGCGCCGGAGGCGGTGGAGACGCTGGCGCACGTGCTGCCGCTGCCGGAGCCGGGGGCCTGACGGCGCGTCGGTCCGTTTTGTCCGGTCGGTGTGCCAGCCTGGCCGTGGCCCGACGGGCCGTCCCCCCGTCCTTCGCACCTTCAGGAGCGCGCGCCATGGTGAGCACCGACTTCCGGCCCGGTTCGCCGAACTGGCTCGGTCTGGGCAGTCCGGACCTCGCCGAGTCCGAGTCGTTCTACGGCTCGGTGTTCGGCTGGACCCTGGACCCGGCCGGCCCGAACGGCTACGCGTTCTTCCGCAGCGGCGGACGGACGGTGGCGGGGGTGGGCGCGCTGACCGAGGCGGAGGCGCTGCCCGCCTGGACGGTGTACTTCGCGGCGGCGGACGCGCACGGCACCGCGGCGGCGGTGCGGCGCGCGGGCGGGACGGTGCGCGTCCCGCCGTCGGAGGTGCCCGGCGAGGGCTGGTTCGCGCAGCTGTCGGACCCGGCGGGCGGCCGGTTCGCGGTCTGGCAGGCCGGCGGGACGGCCGGGCTGGAGGCGGCGGGCGGGCCGGGCGCGCTGTGCTGGGCCGAGCTGCACACCTCGGACGTCCCGGGGTCGCTGCGGTTCTACCAGGGCCTGTTCGGCTGGCGGACCAGGGACTCGGTGGTGCCGGGGGCCGAGTACACGGTGCTGCGACCGGCGGACGGCGGGGCGGACTTCGGCGGTGTCGCGGGCGTGCACCCGCGGGTGGACGTGGGCTGGCTGGCGCACTTCGCGGTGCCGGACGCGCTGCTGGCCACCGATGAGGTGCGCCGGCTGGGCGGGAGCGTGCTGGTGCCGCCGGAGCGGGTGCCGACGGTGGGCCGGATCGCGGTGCTGGCGGACCCGTTCGGCGCCCAGTTCGCGCTGCTGGAGCCGGAACCCCGCCGGTAGCGCACCCGCGGGGTTCCGGAGCGGCCGTCAGCGGACGGGGTGCCCGGTGACCCGGAGTTCGTCCTTGACCTGGCCGATGGTCAGGTCGCCGAAGTGGAAGACGCTGGCGGCGAGGACGGCGTCGGCCCCGGCGTCGACCGCGGGGGCGAAGTCGGCGAGCTTGCCGGCGCCGCCGGAGGCGATCACCGGGATGGAGACGGCCTTGCGGGCGGCCCGGATCATCTCCAGGTCGTAGCCGTCCTTGGTGCCGTCGGCGTCCATCGAGTTGAGCAGGATCTCGCCGGCGCCGAGCTCGGCGGCGCGCACCGCCCACTCGATCGCGTCGATGCCGGTGCCGCGGCGGCCGCCGTGGGTGGTGACCTCGAAGCCGGAGGCGGTCTCGGTGCCCTCGGGGCAGCGCCGGGCGTCGACCGAGAGGACGAGCACCTGGCGGCCGAAGCGCTGGGCGATCTCGCGGACGAGTTCGGGGCGGGCGATGGCGGCGGTGTTGACGCCGACCTTGTCGGCGCCGGCCCGCAGCAGCTTGTCGACGTCCTCGACGGCGCGGACGCCGCCGCCGACGGTGAGCGGGATGAAGACCTGCTCGGCGGTGCGGCGGACCACGTCGTAGGTGGTCTCCCGGGAGCCGGAGGAGGCGGTGATGTCGAGGAAGGTCAACTCGTCGGCGCCCTGGGCGTCGTAGAGCTTGGCGAGCTCGACCGGGTCCCCGGCGTCGCGCAGGTTCTGGAAGTTGACGCCCTTGACGACGCGTCCGGCGTCCACGTCCAGGCAGGGGATGACGCGTACTGCGAGTGTCACGGCTGGGTGCCTTCCAAAGTGCGGGCCAGGCCGGGCCGGTGGGCCTCGACCTCGACCTCGACCATCATCCGGGAGTCGGTCAGGCCCTGGACGACCACCATGGTGGTGACCGGGCGGACTCCGGCGAAGAGTTCCTTGTGCGCGCGGCCGACCTCGTCGCAGTCCCGGACGTGGGTGAGGTACATCCGGGTGCGGACCACGTCGGCGGCGGTGAGTCCGTAGCCGTCGAGCGCGTCGAGGGCCGTCCGGAAGGCGGCCAGCGTCTGCTCGTACGGGTCGCCCTCGACGACGGCGTCGACGTCGTCGTAGGCGGTGCAGCCCGCGACCAGGACGAAGTCCCCGGCCACCACCGCCCGGGCGAATCCGTACTGGTCCTCGTAGGGGGACTGTCGGGACGGGCGGGCGGTGGTGGTGGCCGGGGTTTCGTCGGTCATCGGGACACAGCCTCCAGGGCCTCTTCGAGGGTGAACTTCTGCTCGTAGAGCGCCTTCCCCACGATCGAGCCCTCGACGCCCTCCGGTACCAGGGTGGCGATGGCACGCAGGTCGTCGAGCGACGACACGCCGCCGGAGGCGACGACGGGCCGGTCGGTGGCGGCGCAGACGTCGCGCAGCAACTGGAGGTTGGGGCCGGTCAGGGTGCCGTCGCGGTTGACGTCGGTGACCACGTAGCGGGCGCAGCCCTCCGCGTCGAGGCGGGCCAGCACGTCGTAGAGCTGGCCGCCGTCGCGGGTCCAGCCGCGGCCGCGCAGGGTGGTGCCGACCACGTCGAGGCCGACGGCGATCTGGTCGCCGTGCTCGGCGATGACCTTGGCGACCCACTCGGGGGACTCCAGGGCGGCGGTGCCGAGGTTGACCCGGGTGCAGCCGGTGGCGAGGGCCGCGGCGAGCGACTCGTCGTCGCGGATGCCGCCGGACAGCTCGACCTTGATGTCGAGACGGCCGGTGACCTCGCGGAGCAGCTCGCGGTTGCTGCCGGTGCCGAAGGCGGCGTCCAGGTCGACCAGGTGCAGCCACTCGGCGCCGGCGCTCTGCCAGGCGAGGGCGGCGGCGAGCGGCTCGCCGAAGGAGGTCTCGGTGCCGGAGGCGCCCTTGACCAGGCGGACCGCCTGGCCGTCGCGGACGTCGACGGCGGGCAGCAGTTCGAGGCGGTTGGTCATGTTCTGAAGGACTCTCAGTCTTCGGAGGGACGTCAGAGGGTGTCGACCCAGTTGGTCAGCAGGGCGGCGCCGGCGTCGCCGGACTTCTCGGGGTGGAACTGGGTGGCCCACAGCGGGCCGTTCTCCACGGCGGCGACGAACGGCTGCCCGTGGGTGGCCCAGATGACCTTGGGGGCGCGGATCTTCTCGGAGTGCGTCTCCAGCACCCAGTGCCGCACCCCGTAGGAGTGCACGAAGTAGAACCGGGTGTCGGCGTCCATCCCGGCGAACATCCGGGTGCCCTCGGGGGCGTCGACGGTGTTCCAGCCCATGTGCGGGACGATCGGCGCGTCCAGCGGCTCGACCACCCCGGGCCACTCGTCGCAGCCGGCGGTCTCCACGCCGTGCTCGACGCCCTTCTCGAACAGGATCTGCATGCCGACGCAGATGCCGAGCACCGGGCGGCCGCCGGCCAGCCGGCGCCCGATGACCTGCTCGCCGCGGACGGCCTTCAGGCCGCGCATGCACGCCTCGAAGGCGCCGACGCCGGGCACCAGCAGGCCGTCGGCGTCCAGCGCCTCCTGGAAGTCGGAGGTGACGGTGACGGTGGCGCCGGTGCGCTCGACGGCGCGCTGGGCGGAGCGCAGGTTGCCGGACCCGTAGTCCAGCACCACGACGTTCTTGGACATCTCGCGGTCTCCTAGTAGCGCATGATGCCGGCGGCCAGGCACATGGCCGAGGCGAAGCCGAGGACGAGGATGACGCTCTTGGGCTTCTCCTGCTTCCAGAACGACCAGACGCCCGCCGCGAAGAAGAGGCCGAGGAAGATCAGCACCGAGGCCATCAGAGCGCGCCCTTGGTGGAGGGCAGGATGCCCGCGGCGCGCGGGTCGCGCTCGGAGGCGTAGCGCAGCGCCCGGGCCAGCGCCTTGAACTGGCACTCGACGATGTGGTGCGCGTTGCGGCCGTACGGCACGTGCACGTGCAGGGCGACCTGGGCCTGGGCGACGAAGGACTCCAGGATGTGCCGGGTCATCGTGGTGTCGTACGCGCCGATCATCGGGGCGATGTTCTCGGGCTCGGTGTGCACCAGGTACGGGCGGCCGGAGAGGTCGACGGTGACCTGGGCGAGCGACTCGTCCAGCGGGACGGTGCAGTTGCCGAACCGGTAGATGCCGACCTTGTCGCCGAGCGCCTGCTTGAAGGCGGCGCCGAGCGCGAGGGCGGTGTCCTCGATGGTGTGGTGGGTGTCGATGTGCAGGTCGCCCTCGGTCTTGACGGTGAGGTCGAAGAGGCCGTGGCGGCCGAGCTGGTCGAGCATGTGGTCGTAGAACCCGACGCCCGTGGAGACGTCCGTCTTGCCGGTTCCGTCGAGGTCGATCTCGACCAGGACGGAGGTCTCCTTGGTGGTGCGTTCGACGCGGCCGATGCGGGACATGCGGTTACAGCTCCTTGCTCACGGTGGCGACGGCGGTCAGGAAGGCGTCGTTCTCGGCGGGGGTGCCGGCGGTGACGCGCAGCCATCCGGGAACGCCGTTGTCGCGGATCAGCACGCCCTGGTCGAGGATCGCCTGCCACACCGCACGGGTGTCGGCGAAGCGGCCGAACTGGATGAAGTTGGCGTCGGACTCGGTGACCTCGAAGCCCAGTTCGCGCAGCCCGAGGACGACCCGGTCGCGCTCGGACTTCAGCCGGTCGACGTAGCCGAGCAGGGTGCCGGTGTGCTCCAGGCAGGCCAGCGCGGTGGCCTGGGTGACGGCCGACAGGTGGTAGGGCAGCCGGACCAGCTGGACCGCGTCGACCACGGCCGGGTCGGCGGCCAGGTAGCCGAGCCGCAGGCCGGCCGCGCCGAACGCCTTGGACATGGTGCGGCTGATCACCAGGTTCGGGCGGCCGTCCAGCAGCGGCAGCAGCGAGGCGCGGTGCGAGAACTCGACGTACGCCTCGTCGACGACCACCATGCTCGGCCCGGCGGCCTGCGCGGCCTCGTACAGGGCGAGCACGGTGTCGGCCTCGACGGCGGTGCCGGTCGGGTTGTTCGGCGAGCAGACGAACACCACGTCGGGGCGCAGCTCGGCGATCGCCGCGCGGGCCGCGTCCACGTCGATGGTGAAGTCCTCGTTGCGCGGGCCGGAGACCCAGCCGGTGCCGGTGCCGCGGGCGATCAGGGCGTGCATCGAGTACGAGGGCTCGAAGCCGATCGCGGTGCGGCCGGGCCCGCCGAAGGTCTGGAGGAGCTGCTGGAGCACCTCGTTGGAGCCGTTGGCGGCCCAGACCTGGTCCTTGGTCACGCCGAAGCCGGTGGTGTCGCTCAGGTAAGCCGCCAGGCCGGTGCGCAGCTCGACCGCGTCCCGGTCCGGGTAGCGGTTGAGGTGGCGGGCCGCCTCGGCGACCCGCTCGGCGATCCGGGCCACCAGCGGCTCGGGCAGCGGGTACGGGTTCTCGTTGGTGTTGAGCTGGACGGGCACGTCCAACTGCGGTGCGCCGTACGGGGACTGGCCGCGCAGCTCGTCCCGGATGGGCAGGTCGTCGATCTTCGTCACGCGCCGGGTACCGTCCAGTCGAATCGGGCTTTGACAGCGTCGCCGTGGCCGGGCAGGTCCTCGGCCGCGGACAGGTTGACCACGTGCGCGGCGATCCCGGCCAGCGCCTCGCGGTCGTACTCGACGACCTGGACGCCGCGCAGGAAGGTCTGCACGGACAGGCCCGAGGAGTGGCAGGCGCAGCCGCCGGTGGGCAGCACGTGGTTGGAGCCGGCCGCGTAGTCGCCCAGCGAGACCGGGGTGTAGCGGCCGAGGAAGATCGCGCCCGCGTTGCGGACCCGCTCGGAGACGGCGTGCGGCTCGGCGGTCTGGATCTCCAGGTGCTCGGCGGCGTAGGCGTTGACCACGGCGAGGCCCTGCTCCAGGTCGTCGACCAGGATGATCCCGGACTGCGGGCCGCCGAGCGCCTCCGCGACCCGCTCGGAGTGCTTGGTGCGGGCGACCTGCGTCTTGAGCTCGGCCTCGACGGCGTCGGCCAGCAGCGGCGAGGCGGTGACCAGCACGGAGCCGGAGGTCGGGCCGTGCTCGGCCTGGCTGATCAGGTCGGCGGCGACCTCCGCGGCGTCCGCGGTGTCGTCGGCGAGGACCATGATCTCGGTCGGGCCGGCCTCCGAGTCGATGCCGATCCGGCCCGCGAACAGGCGCTTGGCGGCGGCAACGTAGATGTTGCCGGGGCCGGTGACCAGGTTGACGGGCGCGCACTCCTCGGTGCCGAGCGCGAACATCGCCACCGCCTGGGCGCCGCCGACCGCGTACACCTCGTCGACGCCGAGCAGCGCGCAGGCGGCCAGGATCGCCGGGTGGACGCGCCCGCCGAACGCCTTCTGCGGCGGCGAGGAGACCGCGATGCCGGCCACCCCGGCCTCCTGGGCGGGCACCACGTTCATCACCACGGAGGACGGGTACACGGCGAGGCCGCCGGGCACGTACAGGCCGACCCGGTCGACCGGCACCCAGCGCTGGGTGACGGTGCCGCCGGGCACCACCTGCGTGGTGTGCCCGACCCGGCGCTGGTCGGAGTGGACGGCGCGGGCCCGGCGGATCGACTCCTCCAGCGCGGCGCGGACCTCCGGGTCCAGCTGCTCCAGCGCCTCGGCGATCTGCTCGGCCGGGACGCGGGTGGACTCCAGCCGGACGCCGTCGAAGCGCTCGGTGATCTCGATCAGCGCCGCGACCCCGCGATGGCGCACGTCCTCGGCGATCGGCCGCACCTTCTCCAGGGCGGCTTCGACGTCGAACTCGGCACGGGGCAGCACGTCGCGCGGGTCCGTGGAGGAGCCGCGGAGGTCGATTCGAGAGATCACAGGCCCAAGTGTAAGGAGTGGCGAAAACCGGCAGCCCGGCATTTCAGTCCGTGATACGAAGGGTGAGACGAGACCAAGATCATCGGGGGGCGCGGTGGAGCAGGCACCGGACGACTGGACCGACACCGAACGGGGCCTGTGGGAGGCCTTCCGGCACGGCGAGGTGTACGACCTGCGGGCCGGGAGCGGCCCCGCCGACCTCCTGCTGCCCGCCCCCGCCGGGCACACCACCCGTCCGGGCGACGAGGAGCACGGCCCGGACGACCCGTTCGCCGCCGGGGAGTGGGGCCCCGATCGGACGGTCCGCGCCGAGGCGATCGCCCGGCTGCTGCTGCACGGCCCCGCCGCCGCGCCCGGCAAGGTCGCCGCGCTCAAGCTCATCGGCGCCCGCGTCACCGGCGAGTTCACCCTGGCCGGCGGCCGGATCGGCTGCTACGTCGAGTTCCAGCTCTGCCGCTTCGACCGCAAGCTGCTGCTCTCCGAGGCCACCGCCGGCACCCTGCGGATCGTCTCCTGCGCCCTCCCCCGGCTGGAGGCGTCCCGGCTGGCCAGCGAGGGCGACGTGCACCTCGCCCGCTGCGGGATACCCGGCGGCGTCCGGCTCACCGACGCCCGGATCGGCACCGACCTGCTGCTCAACCAGTCCGCCGTCGGCCCCGACGCGTACGGGCGGGCGGTGTCCGCCGACGGGATCTCCATCAACCAGGACTGCGAGGCCGAACGCCTCGACCTGCTCGGCGAGTTGAGCCTGCGCTCGGCTCGGATCGGCGGCCGGCTCTCGCTCCGCGGCGGCTCGCTGCGGGCCGCCGGACCGGACAACCCGAACGCGATCAACGCGGCCCGGATCACCGTCGGCCACACCCTGTACCTGTCCGGCTCCGAGGACGCCAACTGGACCGGCTCGCGGACCGTCTACGGCTCCGGCTACGGCGGGTCCACGGCCGCCGCCCCCTACCGGGACACCACCCACACCCCGTTCCGCTCCTGGGGCCGGATCCGGCTCTCCGACGGCCGCTTCGAGAACGCCGTCCTGATCACCAACGCCGAGTTCCACCTCGGCGAGGGCGAGGAGCTCGCGCTCAGCCGGATCCAGACCCCCGAACTCCGCTTCACCTGTGACACCCCGCCCACCGGCGCCGTCAGCCTCAACCGGGCCCGGATCGGCAACCTGGTCGACGCCCCCGCCGCCTGGCCCACCGAGCACCACGTCTCGCTCACCGGCTTCAGCTACGAGTCGCTCCGCCCCACCGAGCCCTTCCCGCTGGAGCGCCGGATCGCCTGGGTCGACTCCGGCCGGGAGTTCCGCCCCGAGGCGTACGAGCAGCTCGCCGCCGCCCTGCGCCGCGACGGCGCCGACGAGGACGCCCGCACCGTCCTGTACGCCAAGCAGCGCCGCCGCCGGCGCACCCTGCCGCTGCCCGGCCGGATCTGGGGCCACCTCCAGGACGCCGCCGTCGGCTACGGCTACCGCCCCGGCCGGGCCGCCGCCTGGCTGGTGCTGGCCTGGGCGCTGGGCACCGCGTACTTCGCCGCGCACCGGCCCGCCCCGATCAAGGCCGACGAGCACGTGGTGTGGAACCCCGCTCTGTACGCGGCCGGGAAGGTCCTCCCGCTGATCGACCTCGGCCAGAACGGCTGGGACCCGGGCCCCACCGGCCAGTGGGTCGCCACCGCCCTGGTGCTGACCGGCTGGGTGCTCGCCACCACCGCCGTCGCGGGCGTCACCCGGCTGCTCCAGCGCGGCTGACGCCGGCCGCCGCCGCGCCGTCCGGCGACAAACTGCGGCGCGGCGGCGGCCCGCCGCCAACTACGCTGTCCGCCGTGACTGATCGGCTCCCGCTCTTCCCGCTGAACACGGTTCTGTACCCGGGCCTGGTGCTGCCCCTGCACGTCTTCGAGGAGCGCTACCGCCGCCTGGTCGCCGACCTGCTCGAACAGCCCGAGGACGAGCCCCGGCGGTTCGGCGTGGTCGCCATCAAGGACGGCCGGGAGACCGCACCGGTCCGCGAGCACGAGGGCCCGGCCGGCCCGCTGGACGGCCTCGGCGCCCCCGGCGGCGACCCGCTGGACGCCCTGCACGCGGTCGGCTGCGTCGCCGACGTCGCCTCCGTCCGGGAGCAGCCCGAGGGCCGCTACGAACTCCTCGTCACCGGCACCACCAGGTTCCGGCTGCGCGCCCTGGACGCCACCGGCCCCTACCTGGTCGGCGAGGTCTCGGTGCTCGCCGAGGAGCCCGGCGAGGGCTCCGGCGCGCTCGCGGCCGGCGTCGAACGCGCCTTCCGCACCTACCAGAAGCGGCTGGCCGGGGCCCGCGAGGCCACCCTCAGCGGCGAAGCCGACCTCCCCGACGACCCGCAGGTGCTCTCCTACCTGGTCGCCGCCGCCACCTCGCTGTCCACCAAGGACAAGCAGGAACTCCTCGCCTGCCCCGACACCGCCCAGCGCCTGACCCGCGAACTCGCCCTGCTCCGGCACGAGAGCGCGGTCCTGGCGAAACTCCCCTCGCTGCCCGCCGCCGACCTCACCCGCCAGGCGTTCAGCCCCAACTGAAGACCCTGGAGGAGCAACCCCTTGGCCAGGAAGAAGAGCCCCGGCGGCACCCCCGCCACCGTCGCCCTCGACACCGCCGGCGTCCCGTTCACCGTCCACGAGTACGCCCACGACCCGTCCGCCGCCTCCTACGGCGCCGAGGCCGCCGAGGCGATGGGCGTCTCCCCCGACCGGGTCTTCAAGACCCTGCTCGCCGAGACCGACGGCACCCTCGCGGTCGCCGTCGTCCCGGTCTCCGGCCAGCTCGACCTCAAGGCGCTCGCCGCCGCGCTCGGCACCAAGCGCGCCGCGATGGCCGACCCCGCCGCGGCCGAACGCTCCACCGGCTACGTGGTCGGCGGCATCTCCCCGCTCGGCCAGCGCCGCAGGCTCCGCACCGTCGTCGACTCCGGCGCGCTCGCCCACCCCACCGTCTTCGTCTCCGCGGGCAAGCGCGGCACCGAGGTGGAACTCGCGCCCGCCGACCTGGTCCGCCTCACCGCCGCGCTCACCGCGCCCATCGCCAAGGGCTGAGCCCGGGGCCCGGGGGCGCCTACTCGGCCGGCGGCGGTCCCTGCACCGGACCGGGCTGCACCGGACCGGGCCGGTCCGGGCCCGGCTCCAGCGGGCCGGGGTGCAGCGGCTCCGGCGCCTCCCAGTACGGCGGGCGGTCCGGCTCGCGCTTGCCGAACGTCGCGGAGAGGGCCAGCAGCAGGATCATCGCCGTCATCGGCCAGACCATCAGCGCCCCCTTCGCGGTCAGCTCCAGCGGCCCGTCGAAGGTGCCGCCGTTGCCGACCGAGAGCGCGTGCGCCCGCAGGTCGGGGGTGGCGCCGAGGTGGGTGCCGAGCTGCCAGGCGATCACCGAGCCGAGCAGGCCGCCGACCGCGAGGCCGACCGCGACGGCGATGCCGCCGCCCCGCCCCCGGGTCCACAGGAAGGCGCCGAGCGCGGTGAGCAGCCCGAGGGCCAGCCCGAGCAGCGAGAAGACGCCGACCGCACCGATCAGCTCCTCGCCCTCCGGGTCCCGGTACAGGATGTGGTCGTCCTGGACGGCGTAGCCGACCCGGGGGGCGAGCCAGAGCCAGAGCAGGCCGAGCACCACGCCGAGGACCGCTCCGGCGAGGACGATGATCGCTCCGATCCGCAGCTCGGGACCGAGCGGCGGCCGCTTCGCGCGGACGGACGGCTGCGGCGGGAAGGGCGGGGCGAAGGGGTCCGACCCGGGCGTGCTACCCGCAGGTGTGTTCGGTACGGTCACGGCCCCATCGTTTCACGTCGGGCCCGGGAGGTGTCGATCTCCGCTTGCCAACGGCTGCCACCGACCGCACGCCGCCAGGCCGGACAACGCGCACGTCGGGCCGGGC
The DNA here is from genome assembly GCF_000721345.1 of Kitasatospora sp. NRRL B-11411. Lineage (NCBI taxonomy): Bacteria > Bacillati > Actinomycetota > Actinomycetes > Kitasatosporales > Streptomycetaceae > Kitasatospora > Kitasatospora sp. NRRL B-11411. The sequence continues at coordinate 11,590 of NZ_JOGH01000137.1, forward strand.
AGGTGTCGATCTCCGCTTGCCAACGGCCCCGGCCCCGGGGGCTCAGGCCGCGGCGCGCCGGTACGCCCAGGTGGCGAGGGTGAGCGAGACCAGGCCGACCGCGCCGCAGACGCCCAGGTCGAGCAGGACGCGGGCCCAGTCGGGGTGCGGGGCGAAGGTGAGGGCGAAGGCGTCGACGCCGTAGCTGGAGGGGAGCAGGTCGCGCAGCCACTGGACGGGCTCGGGGAGCCGGGCGGCGGGCAGCACGCCGAGCAGCAGGGCGGCGGACATGCCGAGCTGTCCGGCCAGGGTGGCGAGCTCCTGGCGGGGGGCGAGCAGGCCGAGGGCCGCGCCGAGGCCGGCCAGGGCGGCGCCGGAGAGCGGGACGACGGCGAGCAGGATCCACAGCCGGGCGAGCGGCAGTTCGAACATCCAGCTGCCGACGCCGGCCGTGACGAAGACCCCGGGCACGGTGAAGGAGGCGTACGCGGCGGCGGTGCCGAGCACCACGGAGGCGGGCGGCACCGGCAGCGTCGCGTAGTGGTCGAGGCCGCCGGTGGCGCGCAGCCGGCCGAAGTACTGGGCGAGCAGGTTGAGCGCGACGAAGGCGACGACCAGGACGGCGGAGCCGGCCACCACGGCGTGCGCGGAGGGGTTGTCGCCGGGGTCGACGACGCCGCGCATCATCACCAGGATGCCGATCGACTGGAAGGTGGCGACGAACAGCAGCGGGATCCGGGAGACCCTGGCCCGGGCCAGCTGGGCCCGGTAGACGGCGGCCAGCGCGGGCAGCAGCCGGGCGGCGGGGGCGAGCGGCGCGGGCTCGGTGGCGACCGCGGGGGCGTCGAGCAGGGTCATCGGGCGAGTCCTCCGGGCCGGCCGCCGAGCCGGAGGTAGGCGTCCTCCAGGGTGGGGGTGGCGAGGGTGAAGTCGTCGAGGGCGGCGAAGGCGGGGCCGGTGGTGACGGCGGCGACCAGTTCGCGGGCCTCGTCGGGGGTGGTGCGCAGGGTCCAGCGGCGGCCGGTGCGTTCGGCGCGTTCGGCGAGCTGGGCGACGGCGGGGACGGTGAGCGGGGCGTCGGTGCGCCAGACCAGGTCGAGCCGGACGTGGCCGTCGACCAGGGCCTTGAGCCCGCCGGGGGTGTCGCAGGCGATGACCCGGCCGGTGTCGACCACGGCGACCCGGTCGAGGACGGTCTCGGCCTCGATGACGTTGTGGGTGACCAGCAGCACGGTGGTGCCGTGTTCGGCCCGGCGGCGGTCGACGGCGCTCCAGACGGCGCGGCGGGCGACCGGGTCCATGCCGGTGGTGGGCTCGTCCAGGACCAGCAGCGGGCGTTCGCCGACCAGGACGGCGGCGAAGCAGGCGAGCCGGCGCTGGCCGCCGGAGAGCTTGGCGAGCGGGCGGTGGGCGAGCGGTTCGAGGCCGAGCTCGGTGATCACGTCGGCGGTCTGGGAGCGGGCGGCGGCCCGGGTGAGGCCGCGCAGCCGGCCGGTGGTCTCGGCGGCGAGGGCGACGGTGAGCTCGTCGAGGGCGGTGGACTCCTGGCCGAGGTAGCCGAGCAGCCGGGCGGCCCGTTCGGGGTGCCGGACGATGTCGTGGCCGAGCAGGTCGATGGTGCCGGCGTCGGGGCGGAGCAGGCCGGTGAGCTGGCGGACCAGGGTGGACTTGCCGGCGCCGTTGGGCCCGAGCAGGCCGAAGACCTCGCCGCGCCGGACGTCGAGGTCGATGCCGTCGTTGGCCCTGACCTCGGTGCCGCCCGCCCGGTAGGTCTTGACCAGGCCGCTGACCGTGCAACAGCCCTGAGGTGCCTTGCTCACGACGGAAGACTCTACGCGCCGTAAGGGGCGTTCCGGACACGCGGGGTCCGGGCCGCGCCCCGGGCGTCAGTCCTCCCGGAGGGCCTCCGGGGGCTGCCGGGCGTCGGGGACCCGGGCGGCGAGCTCCTTCCAGAAGCCCTCCCGGATCGCGTACCTGTCCTGCTCGTCGATCTGGTCCTCCTTGTGCGCGAGCAGGCCGAACCGGGCGGCGTAGCGCAGCAGTTCGCCGTCCAGGCGGTGCGGGATGCGCGGGTGGTCGGCCCACAGCAGGGCGGGGCGCCCGGCGTCGGCGAGGCGGTCGAGCCAGCGGCGGGCGAAGACCTGGCCGACCTCCTGCGGGTCGCCGCCGACACTGGTGATGTCCTCCTCGCGGTCCGCCCAGCGCTGGGCGGAGGTGGTGAGCCGGTCCAGGGTGGGCAGCGCGTCGGCGGCGGTGGCGGCGTCGGCGCGGTCGACCAGGCCGCGGTCGGAGGACCAGCGCAGCACCGGGCCGGCCGGGGCGGCGGGCCCGGCCGGCCCGGTGGCGGCCCGCCCGGCCAGGTCCTTGGGGGTGGGGATGACCCGCAGCGGGGTGCTGCGGGCGGCCGCGACGGCGGCGGGCGCGGGGGCGGGCACCAGCGGGACGGTGCGGGGCCGGGCCGGGGCGGGCAGCACCGCGACCGGGGCGACGGCGACGGCGGGCTCGGCGGCGGCCTCCCGGGGGCGGGCCCAGCGCTGGATCCAGGCCCGGTCCAGCACCCGGCGCTCGTCGGCCTCGCCGACCAGCTCCTCGGACTGGTTGAAGTCCCCGTCGGCGGCCTCCAGCGCCCACAGGTGCAGCGCGACGCCGTGCTCCTTCGCGGAGGCGACGCCGGGCAGCAGGTCCCCGTCGCCGGTGACCAGCACCACGTCGGCGCAGGCGTGGTTGCGGGCGAGCTCGCTGAGTTCGGCGTGCATCGCGGCGTCCACGCCCTTCTGCACCCAGCGGCCCTCGGCCCTGGTCAGCGCGCCGAGCCGGACAGTGACCCGGGGCAGCACCCGCAGCCGGCGGTGCTCGGGGGCCGGGCGGCGGTCGACGGCCGCGTCGAACCAGTAGATCCGCAGCAGCGGCAGGCCGGTCTCGGCCTCGGCCCGCTCGCGCAGCGCGGCGATCAGCACCGGGTGGTCGACGGCGATCCGGGCCCGGCCGGGCTCCCCCGCGAGCAGGCTGGCGGCCGCGCCCAGCAGGTAGCCCGCGTCGACCAGGACGACGCAGCGGTCCATCTCCGGCACCTCCTCCTCGGCCCGGCCCCCGGCGGTGGGGCGCCGCCCGGCGGCCCGGAGACCGTTGGGCACACCTTTACCCCCCGCTCGCCCGCCGAACCGCCCACCTCCCCCGGGCCTCCCCACCCTCGCCCACGCCGCCCTCACGCACCTGTCTCTTATACACATCTACGAGCCCACGAGACTAAGGCGAATCTCGTATGCCGTCTT
>NZ_JOGH01000138.1:0-35755 GCF_000721345.1 Kitasatospora sp. NRRL B-11411
CACCCCCACCGCAGGACCCCCACCCGAGGAGCCGCCCCATGCACGGACCGCACCGCGCCGCCCGCTCCGCCCGCGCCGCCGTGGCGCTCGCCCTGGCCGCCGCCGGCCTGGCCACCGTCGGCGGGACGGCCGCCCGGGCCGCCGACACCACCGCCCAGGTCTGGATCACCACCGCCGACGGCAGCAGCCGCCTCGCCCAGGCCGCGTCCGTCCCGTTCTCCGCCACCTCCCCGCAGGCCCAGGACATCTCGATCGACGCGGCCGACGTGCAGCAGCCGCTGGTCGGCTTCGGCGCCGCGTTCACCGAGTCCTCCGCGCACCTGGTGGCGGGCCTGTCGGCCACCACCCGGGCCGCGCTGATGAACGACCTGTTCTCCACCGCGGGCGGCGGCATCGGCCTGAACTACCTGCGCCAGCCGCTCGGCGCCTCCGACTTCGTCTCCCACCTGCCGTTCTACTCGTACGAGGACACCAAGGGCGCGTTCTCGATCGCCCGCGACCAGCAGGAGATCCTGCCCGCGATCACCCAGGCCCGCGCGGTCAACCCGAACATCCGGATCATGGGCACCCCGTGGTCGCCGCCCGCCTGGATGAAGACCTCGAACTCGCTGAACGGCGGCAGCCTGAAGCCGGAGAACTACGGCGACTTCGCCGACTACCTGGTCAAGGCGATCCAGGCGTACGGCGCGGCCGGCGCCCCGATCAGCGACCTGACGGTGGCCAACGAGCCCAAGTTCCAGACCACTTACCCCTCGACCGGGATGACGGCCGCCCAACAGGCCGACTTCGTCAAGGTGTTGGACGGCAAGCTGACCGCCGCGGGCCTGCCCACCGAGCTCTACGCCTACGACCACAACTGGGACGACACCGCCTTCCCGCTGGGCGTGCTCTCCCAGGACGCCTCGGTGGCCCGGCTCAAGGGCGCCGCGTTCCACTGCTACGGCGGGCAGCCGGAGGCCGAGCAGCAGGTCGCGGCCACCGGAAAGGCGGTGTTCTTCACCGAGTGCACCGGCACCGACTCCGCCACCCCCGCGCAGACCTTCAGCAACACGCTGAAGTGGCAGACCGAGAACCTGGTCATCCGCAACCTGCGCAGCGGCGGCCGCACCGCCGTGCTGTGGAACGTCGCGCTGGACGCCAACGGCGGCCCGCAGTACGGCAACTGCTCCACCACCTGCAACGGCGTGCTGGAGGTCAGCGGCGGCACGTACCGCAAGAACGCCGAGTACTACGTGCTCGGGCACGTCTCGAAGTTCGCCCAGCCGGGCGCCCACCGGATCGGCTCCACCAGCCAGGGCAGCGGCGGCCTGCAGGACGTCGCCTTCCTGAACCCGGACGGCTCGCGCGGCGCGGTGGTGCTCAACGCCACCGGCGGCTCCCAGCACTTCTCGATCAGCGACGGCGGCCGCTCCCTGGTCTACGACCTCCCGGCCGGCGCGGTCGCCACCTTCACCTGGCCCGGCGCGCCCACCGGCGGCGGCAGCACGGGCGGCACGGTCGACAGCGCGGCCTGGTACGCGCTGGCCAACGCCAACTCCGGCAAGTGCGTGGACGCCACCGGCTGGGGCACCGCCAACGGCACCGCCGTCCAGCAGTGGACCTGCGGCACCGGCGCCAACCAGCAGTGGCAGTTCACCCCCACCGACAGCGGCTACTACCGGGTCACCAACCGCAACGCCGCCGCGGCCGCCCAGGTGCTGGACGTCACCGGGGCGGCCACCGCGGACGGGGCCGAGCTGCAGACCTGGCAGTGGTCCGGCGGCGCGAACCAGCAGTTCAAGCCCGTCCAGCGGACCGACGGCAGTTGGACGCTGGTCAACCGCAACAGCGGCAAGTGCCTGGACGTCACCGACGTCTCCACCGCCGACGGCGCCCGCCTCCAGCAGTGGACCTGCACCGGCGGCCCGGCCCAGTCCTTCCGCCTCACCGCGACCGGCTGACCCGGCCGCCTTCCGAGCCGGGGCGGACGGTTGGTGGACCGGCCGCCCCAGGAGTGCCCGTCGCAGGTGTGCCTGAGCACCCGCGGCGGGCACTCCGCCGTCCGCGCCCCGTCGCTCCGGGATGTGTTGATTCCGGGTCAGCTGACACCGCGCCGACTCGACGTGTTCCGTTCAAGCTCCGATTACCCCACCATGGGACGGTGTCCCGCGCACCTACGCGCGTAGCACCCGGGTGCACCGGCACGTGCACGTGTCGTGCCTACGCGCGTAGGCGCACCCCAGTGACGCCCCAACCACGGTACGAGGAGATCAACAGATGATCAGGGCTTCGAAGGCCGCCCGTCCGGCCGCCCTCGCCGCGACCGGCCTGGTGCTCGCCGCCATGGCCGCGACCGTCCCGTCGCCCGGCGCGGCCGCGGCGACCACCGCCACCACCGCGGCCGTCGCCACCCCCAAGCGGGTGCTGTTCGACAACACCAAGGGCGAGACCGCCGGCAACGCGGACTGGATCATCTCCACCAGCCAGCCCGACCCGCTCGCCCAGAACGCCAACCCCAGCACCGAGACCTCCTGGACCGGCGCCATCTCCGCCTGGGGCGTCGCCCTGCAGAAGACCGGCAACTACAGCCTCAAGACCCTCCCGGCCGGCAACACCATCACCTACGGCACCGGCGGCGCGCTCGACCTCGCCAACTTCGACGAGTTCGTGCTGCCCGAGCCCAACATCCGGCTCAGCGACGCCGAGAAGACCGCCGTGATGAAGTTCGTCCAGAACGGCGGCGGCCTGTTCCTGATCTCCGACCACACCCAGAGCGACCGCAACAACGACGGCTGGGACTCCCCGGCCATCATCAACGACCTGCTCACCACCAACAGCGTCGACAGCACCGACCCGTTCGGCTTCTCCGTCGACCTGCTGAACATCACCACCGACAACCCGCGCGCCATCACCGACAGCACCGACCCGGTGCTCAACGGCCCGTTCGGGAAGGTCACCGGCTCGATCATCCGCAACGGCACCACCTTCACCCTCAAGCCCGCCGACAACCCCAACGTCAAGGGCCTGCTCTACCGCACCGGCTACAGCGGCAGCACCGGCGCCGCCTTCGCCACCTCCACCTTCGGCAGCGGCCGGGTCGCCATCTGGGGCGACTCCTCGCCGATCGACGACGGCACCGGCCAGTCCGGCAACACCCTCTACAACGGCTGGGACGACCCGGCCGGCACCGACGCCGCCCTCGCCCTGAACGCCACCGCCTGGCTCGCCCAGGGCAGCGGCGGCGGCACCACCGGCAGCGTCTCGCTCACCAACCCCGGCACCCGCACCGCCACCGCCGGCACCGCCACCAGCCTGCAGCTCGCCGCCACCGACACCGCCGGCGGCACCCTCGCCTACTCGGCCACCGGCCTGCCCGCCGGACTGACCGTCAACGCCACCACCGGCCTGATCAGCGGCACCCCGACCACCGCGGGCAGCTACAGCGTCACCGCCAAGGCCACCGACTCCACCGGCCCGTCCGCCACCGCCGCCTTCACCTGGACGGTCAACCCGGCCGGCGGCGGCACCGGCTGCACCGCCGCCCAGCTGATCACCAACCCCGGCTTCGAGACCGGCTCCACCTCCGGCTGGACCGAGACCAACAGCGGCGGCAGCAGCACCATCAACTCCAGCTCCAGCGAGCCCGCCCACAGCGGCAGCTACGACGCCTGGCTCGACGGCTACGGCGCCGCCAACACCGACACCCTCGCCCAGACCGTCACCCTCCCCGCGGGCTGCAGCAACTACAACCTGAGCTTCTGGCTGCACATCGACAGCGCCTCCTCCACCACCACGGTCTTCGACACCCTCACCGTCACCGCCAACGGCACCACCGTGGCCGGCTACAACAACACCAACGCGGCCGCCGGCTACCAGCAGCGCACCGTCAACCTGGCCGCCTACGCGGGCCAGAGCGTGACGCTGAAGTTCACCGGCACCGAGGACTACACCAAGCAGACCTCGTTCGTGCTCGACGACGTCAACGTCAACGTCTCCTGACGTCCGGCCGGAACCCGACACCCGCCGCGGGCGCCCGCAACGGCGCCCGCGGCGGGCCCGGCAACGGCGCCAGCAGGACAAATGCCGTTCCCCGGGCGGCGCGGTCGGAGGCATGATGGCGGGATGAACCGCACCGACCAGCGCTTCCACGTCATCGTGCTGTCGAACTTCGCCCGGGGATTCGACAAGTACGCGCTCGCCTACGGCAAGGCCGGCATCCCGGAGAGCACCTTCCCGGACCGGTTCCACCTGCTGACCCGCGCGGAACTGGGCATCGGCACCGCCAAGGCGGGCCGCCTGCTGGAGCGGCTGGCGATACCGGGCGACCGGCTGCTGGTGCTGGAGACCGCGGTCGACCCCGCCGAGCTGCGGCCCAACACCGCCACCGGCCTCGGCGCGGAACTGCACCGGGACCGGATCCGGCTGGCGGCCGTCCACGAGCCCGCCACGGAACCGGACGGGCGGATCACCCTGCGCCCGACCACCGTCGAGGACGCGATGGCCGCCTCGCTGCGGCTCAACCCCGACCTGGCCGCCTACGCCGACCTGCGGCCGCGCTCGGTCTCGGTCCTGCCGGTGGCCGCCGCCTGCCAGGCCAAGTGCGCGTTCTGCTTCTCCGCCGCCTCCATCTCCAGCGACCAGCCCCCCGCCCGGGTCCCGTGGGACACCGTCACCGCCTGGCTGGAGCGCGGCCGCACGGCGGGCGCCGAACGGGCCGTGATCACCGGCGGCGGCGAACCCACCCTGCTCCCCTTCGACCAGCAGCTGCGTCTGGTCGCCGCCTGCGCCGCCGCCTTCCCCAAGACCGTCCTGATCAGCAACGCGCACACCCTGGCCAAGCTCGCCCCCGCCGAACGGGCCGACCGGCTGGCCGAGTTGGCCGCCGCCGGACTGAGCGTGCTGGCCGTCTCCCGGCACCACCAGGACGACGACATCAGCGAACGGCTGATGTCCCTGCGCACCCCGGTCGCCGAGGTCGCCGACACCTGGCGCGCGGGCCGCGACCGCTGGCCCGGACTGCGGCTGCGGCTGATCTGCGTGCTCCAGCACGGCGGCGTCGCCGACCAGGAGGGCGTCGGCGCCTACCTGTCCTGGGCCGTCGCCCACGGCGTGGAGGAGGTCTGCTTCAAGGAGCTCTACGTCTCCACCAGCACCGAATCGCTCTACCACGACCACGCCGCCAACCGCTGGAGCCGCGACCACCAGGTCTCGCTCTCCGTCGTCACCGGCTTCGCCGAACGGCACGGCTTCACCGGGACGAGCAGCCTGCCCTGGGGCGCCCCGGTCTTCGACGGCAGCTGGGACGGCCGCCCGCTGCGGATCGCCGCCTACACCGAACCCAGCCTGCTCTGGGAACGCACCCACGGCGTCGCCCGCAGCTGGAACGTCCTGGCCGACGGCCGCTGCTACGCCTCCCTGGAGGACCGGGCCAGCGAGATCCTCCGGCCCGGCGCCCTCCCGGTGACGGCCCTGCCGATGACGGCTCGTCCCACTGCGGAAGGCGCGCCGGCATGAGGTTCGACGAGTTCCAGGCGTACCGGCAGCAGCAGCTCGCCGCCGACCCGTCCCTGCTGGACGCCGCCGAGACCAACGTCTACCGGGCCCTCGCCCCGCTGCGCCCCGAACCGGCGGACGGGGACGAGACCCGTACGGCGTACCGGTGCGACCTGGCCCGCGCCTGGCTGCGCCGCTACGGCCTGCCCGAGCCGTGGTCGCGCCGCGCCATGGTCGGCCGCGGCGTCCGGCACGGCCTCGAACTGCTGTTCCGGCACCTGCGCGCCACCGGCGCCCGGCTCTGGCTGCCCGCCGACGTGTACCCGGTCTACTTCGAGCTGGCCCGCGCCGCCGGACTCGACCCCGGCAGCTACCCGACCCTGCCCGCCCCCGACCTGCCGTCGGACCCGCCGGACGGCGAGCGCCCCGAGTACCTGCTGCTGGCCAACCCCAGCAAGCCGCTCGGCCGCCACCTCACCGACGCCGAGTGCGCCGATCTGACCGGCTGGCTGGAGCGCTCCGCGCACCGCCGCCTGCTGATCGACGCCGTCTACGACCTGGACACCCCGTTCGCCCCCGGCACCCGGCGGCTGCTGGAGACCGGCCGGGCCGTCCTGCTGCACTCGGTCACCAAGGGCTGGCTGCACCCCCGCAGCTTCGGCATCGTCCTGCTCGGCCCGGACGACACCGCCGCGGCCGAAGCCTTCCGGGGCGACCCGCCCAGTCAGGATCAACTCCGGCTCGCCGAAAGCCTGTTGACCGACCACGCGGACACCCCCCGGCAGGTCGCCGCCGCGCTGGCCGACCGCGCCGAACGGCTCCTGGCCCGCCTGCCCGACGCCGTCCGCGCCGGGATCCCCGAGGCCGCCCGCACCAGCCCCGGCAACTACTTCTTCCCGGTGGCGACCCCGGCCGAGACCCTGCTGGCCGAACACGGGCTGCTCGCGATCCCGGCCACCGTCTTCGGCGACACCCCCTGGACCGGCTCCGTCCTCACCAGCCTCGCCGCCCCCTTCGCGCCCGCCGCCGCACCCATTGCCGCCCCCGCCGCCGTCCCCGCCGCCGTCCCCGCCCCGGAGAACGCCCGATGAAACCGCTGCAGGACCTCGCCGTGTACGACGACGCGGAGTTCTACGACCGCGAGTTCGCCACCCGCGACCACGACGTCCCGTTCTTCCTGGAGCAGGCCGTCCGGGCGGGCGGCCCGGTGCTGGAGGTTGCCTGCGGCACCGGGCGGATCACCCTGCCGATCGCCCGCGCGGGCGTCGACGTCACCGGCCTCGACGTGATGCCCAGCATGCTCGCCCTGGCCCGCCGCCGCTCCGCCGCCGAGGGCCTGCCCGTCGAGTGGCTCGAACAGGACTGCCGCGACATCCGCACCGACCGCCGCTTCGCCCTGGTCTTCTCCGCCACCAACGCGATGCAGCACCTGCACGACCTGGACTCGGTGCTCGCCTTCCTCACCTCGGCCCGGAACGCGCTGCGCCCGGACGGCACGCTGGTGCTGGACGTCTTCAACCCCTCCCCGGCCAAGCTGGCCCGGCGCCCCGACACCCCCTACCACCACAAGTCGGTCACCGACCTGGACGGCACCGAGCTGGAGGTGCGCGCCGCCACCGGCTACGACGCGGCCACCCAGGTGCTCCACTTCACCCTCGACTACCTGCGCGAGGGCGCCACCGTCCGGACCAAGAAGGTCAGCATGCGCTGCTTCTTCCCCGAGGAACTGCTCGCCCTGTGCCGGCTGGCCGGCCTCGACGTGCTGGAGCGCCACGGGGACTACGACCGCTCCCCGTTCACCGGCGCCTCGCCCAAGCAGATCCTGATCTGCCGGGCGGGCACCGGCGACCGGCGCTGGCCCTGAGCCCGGCCGGGTCAGGCCCCGGCCGGGAGCACCGTGCAGGGCAGCGGGTCGAAGCCGTTGAACCCCTGGGTGAGGTAACTGACCGCGTAGGCGCCGGTGGAGAGGATCCACACCGGGTCGCCGGAGGCCGCCGCCCGGGGCACCGGCACCAGGCCGGTGGCGCCGCCGTGCGGGAAGGTGTCGTCGCTGTCGCAGGTCGGGCCGGCGATCACGGCGGGGACGCGGTCCTCGTCCGGGTGGGTCGGGAAGACCAGCCGGTACTGCACCTGGTCCATCTCGTACAGGCCGTTGAACTTCCCGCAGCCCAGGTAGAGCCAGTGCTCCCGCTCGCCGTCCGGCTGCTGACGGTCCGTCAGCCGGTAGACGTGGGTGCGGATCGCGCCCTGGTCGGCGACCAGGTGGCGGCCGGGCTCCAGGACGAAGTCCAGCCGGCCGCCGTGCAGTCGGCGCAGCCGGTCGATGCCCTGCCGGACGGTGCCGAAGATGTCGTCGAGCGGCGGTTCCAGGGCGGTGCCGTACCGGTCGGCGTAGCCGAGGGCGGGCAGGCCGCCGCCGAGGTTGACGTGGCCGAGCCGGATGCCGTCCCGTTCCAGCTCGACCATGACGTCGGCGAGCAGGTCGAAGGCGGCGGCCCAGGCCCCGGAGGTCAGCTGTTGCGAGCCGACGTGCACCGAGAGCCCGGCCGGGGTCAGCCCGGCGTCCCGGGCGGCGGACATCACCCGGACGGCGTCCGCGGCCGAGCAGCCGTACTTGCGGCTCAGGCCCCAGAGCGCGCCCTCGCCGCTGGTCGCCAGGCGGCAGAACACCCGGGCGCCCGGGGCGTGTTCGGCGATCGCGGCGACGTCGGCCAGGCTGTCGGTGGCGAAGTCCCGGATGCCCAGGCGGTGGGCCTCGGCGATGCCCCGGTCCGACTTGACGGTGTTGCCGTAGTGCACCTGCTCGACCGGGGTGCCGGTGCGCAGTGCCTGGACGATCTCGTTCGGGCTGGCGGCGTCGAAACCGGCGCCGAGCGCGGCGAGTTCGGCCAGCACCTCGTCCACCGGGCACGCCTTCATGGCGAACCGGATTTCCACGCCCGGGAGTTCGTCCTGCAGCGCGCGGTAGCAGCGGGTGATGCCGGCCAGGTCGTAGAAGATCCGGTCGTCGCCGGACGCCGCCAGGGCGGAGCGCAGCGCCGGGCTGAGGGAGGTGAGTTCGGCGGTCAGGTTCAACGGCCCCGGTCCTCGCCGTGCGGGGGCGTCGGGATCCGCTGCTTCGCCACCGCGAGGACGGCGTCGCGGAGTTGGTCGCGGTGCGGTTGCAGGGCGCGGTCGAGCGCGGGGGCGAACGGCAGCACGGTGCCGTCCGGCCGGGTGATCCGCCGGGGCGGGGCGAGCAGGCGCATCTCCTCGGCGGCGGTGGCGAGGATCTCGGCGCCGATGCCGCAGCTGCGGTTGGAGTCGTCGATGACGACCAGCCGCCCGGTGCGCTCCAGCGAGGCGGCCAGCGCGGTCCAGTCGAAGGGGTGCAGGGTGCGCGGGTCGAACACCTCGACCGAGACCTCCGGGGCCAGTTCCTCGGCGACGGCCAGCGCGTCGTGCACCAGGTGGCCGACGGCGACCACGGTGACGTCGGTGCCTTCGCGGTGGATCCGGGCCCGGCCGAGCGGGATCGGCGCCAGCTCCCAGGTGACGGTCTCCCGCACCGGCAGGGCGGCGGCCGGGGCGAACACCACCACCGGGTCCGGGTCGGCGATCGCCGAGCGCAGCAGCCCGTAGGCGTCGGTGGGGGTGGCCGGGACGACGGTCTTCACCCCGGCGTGCGCGAACAGGCCGTACGGGTGGTCGGAGTGCTGCCCGGCCCAGCCGTCCCGGGAGCCGGAGCCCGGCACCAGGCAGGTCAGCGGGACACTGGCCTGGCCGCCGGTCATCAGCGAGAACTTGTGGGCCTGGTTGACGAGTTGCTCGAAGACCAGGAACAGCAGCGAGGGGATCTGGAACTCGATCACCGGCCGCCGCCCGGTCAGCGCGGCGCCGATCGCCATCGAGGTGAACGCCTGCTCGGAGAGCGGGGTGTCGACGATCCGGCCGGGGCCGAACCGGTCCAGCAGGTTGAGGGTGGGGCCGGCCAGGCCGGCGCCGATGTCCTCGCCGAACACGCAGACCGCCGGGTCCTCGGCGAGCGCGTCGGTGAGCGCCCGGTTGAGCGCCTTGGTGTAGGAGAGCCTCATGCCGACGCCCCCGCCCTGGGGCGCAGCCCGTCCGCGTACAGGTGGTCCGACGCGCCGTCCGGCGAAGGGTGTTCGGAGCCGAGCGCGAACTCCCTTGCGGCGTCCAGCTGGTGGGTGACCGAGGCGTCCAACTGCCCGGCCAGGCCGGGCGGCAGGAGGGCGGCGGCGCGCGGCAGCGGGTCGAGGGTGCGCCAGTCGGCGACCTCCTCGGGGGTGCGGTAGCGCAGTCTCATCAGCCGTTCCATGGTGTGGTGGCCCTCGAAGCGGTAGGTGCGGCACTCGAGGAAGCCGGGGCCGCCGCCGTTCGCCGCCCGCTCGACGGCCGCGGCGGCCGCCGCGCGGACGGCCTCGGTGTCCATCCCGTCCACCTCGGCGGCGGGGATCCCGAAGGCGGCGGCCCGGCCGGTGGCGCTGCCCGCGACCGCGGTGGCGGCCGGCAGCGTGGTGGCGTAGCCGTTGTTCTCGCAGACGAACAGCACCGGCAGCCGCCACATCGCGGCCAGGTTGAAGGACTCCAGCAGGACGCCCTGGTTGAGCGCGCCGTCGCCGAAGAACGCGACGGCGACCCGGTCCTCGCCGGCCTGCCGGGCGGCCCAGGCGGCGCCGACCGCGATCGCGCCGCCCGCGCCGACCATGCCGTTGGCGCCCAGGATGCCGAGCGAGAAGTCCGCGGCGTGCATCGAGCCGCCCCGGCCCCGGTTCAACCCGCCGGTGCGGCCCAGGAGTTCGGCCAGGAGCCGGTCCGGGGCCGCGCCCTTGGCGAGCACGTGGCCGTGGCCCCGGTGGGTGGAGGTGATCCGGTCCTGCGGGCGCAGCGCGGCGCAGACGCCGACCGCCACCGCCTCCTGCCCGATGTAGGGGTGGATGCCGCCGGTGATCTCCTTGGACCTCACCAGGCCGAGGGCGAGCTCCTCGAAGCCGCGGATCAGCCGCAGCATCCGGTAGCGCCCGGCGGGGGTACCCAGGTCGGCGAGGGTGCCCGGGTCGGCGAGGGTGCCCGGGTCGCCGGGCGTGCCTGGGTCGGCCGGAGCGACCGGACCGGCGGCGGCCGGGGTGCCCGGGGCGTGCTGGGTCACCGGGATCCCCGCCAGATCACCGGGCAGATCTCGGGGTCGGCGTAGTCGGGGCGGCCGTCGGCGGTGCGGCGGACCAGCACGTCGTGGTTGTAGGAGGCGGCGGTGCCGTCCGGGCGGGTGGCGTGCCGGTACTCGTTGGCGCCGTCCTGGAGGTGCAGCGAGATCGCCCGGCGCGGGAAGTCGGCCAGGTTGGCGCCGCTGCCGTGGTAGGTGCGGCAGTGGTGGAAGCTGACGTGCCCCTTCGGGATGACCACCGGGACCTTGCGGACCTCGGCGCCGTTGTGGGCGGCGTTGGCGGCGAGGATCGACTCCAGTTCGGAGCGGTCGCGCTGGGCGAAGTGCCGGGTGGCGTCCTCCCGGGAGGGGAGTTCCTGCCAGCGGTTGCTGCCGTCGACCATGGTGATGGTGCCGTTCTCCACCCCGCAGTCGTGGAACGGGATGAAGGCGGTCAGCATGTCCTCCGAGGTGGAGGTGTGCCAGTAGTGCTTGTCGAAGTGCCACGGCACCTGGTTGGAGGGCTCGCCGGGCACCGGCGGCTTGAGGATCAGGGTCGACTGGAAGATCCGGATCTCCTCGGCCCCGGCGAGCACCGCGGCCACGGCGCCGACCAGCGGCTTGCGCAGGATCGCGGCGATCGCGTCGCTCTCGTGGTGCACGTAGTCGTTGTGCCGCTGGACCGGCCCGTGCGCGGGCTCCCAGGCGGCCAGGTTCGGCGGCCGGACGGCGAGGGTGCGGTCGCGGTGGCCCTCGTAGTAGGCGTCGGTGGCGGCCTGGAGGGTGTCGATCTCCTGGTCGGTGAACAGCTTCCCGGAGAGGTACCAGCCGTGCTCGCGGTAGCCGGCCACCTCCTCGGGGGTGGGCAGCAGGGCGGTCTCGGCCGCGGTCAGCTCGAACTCGGTCACGGTGGTCACGGGGCGTGCCTCCTCGGAGGGGCGGTCGGGGGCGGGGTCAGGCGGAGGCGGTGGCGCGCTGGCGCTCGACGGCCTCGTACAGGGCCTTGATGTTGGCGGTGCCGAAGGTGCCCGCGCCTTGGCGCTCGATCAGCTCCAGGAAGAAGGTCCGCCGGGGGTGGGTCGAGCGGGCGAAGATCTGGAACAGCTGGCCGCCGTGGTCCTGGTCGACCAGCACGTCCAGCTCGCGCAGCGTCTCCACCGGGATCGCGGTGCCGCCGAGCCGCTCGGCCAGGCCGTCGTAGTAGGTGCCGGGGGTGGTGAGGAACTCGACGCCGTGCGCGCGGGCGGTGCGGACGGCGGTGGCGATGTCGCCGGTGCGCAGCGCCAGGTGCTGGACGCCCGCGCCGTCGTGGTCGGCGAGGAAGGTGTCGATCTGGCCGGGCCGGCGGCCGGTGTCCGGCTCGATCAGGGTGAAGGTGACGTCCCCGGAGGGGCTCTGCACCACGCTGGAGTCCATCGCCTGCTCGCCGACCTCGATGTACTCGCCGAAGATCAGCCGCATGCCGAGCGCGGCCTCGCAGAACCGGACGGACGCGGCGAGCTGCCCGGCGGGCACGCAGATCGCGACGTGGTCGAGGGCGTCCAGCAGTTCGCCGCCGGCCGGGCCCGGGGCGCCGTCCGGCAGCGGGACGAACCGCAGCGCAGTGTCGCCGAACCCGGCGACCAGGGCGCCGTCCCGGTCCAGCACCTCGGCGCCGTGCCGCTCGGCCCGCTCCAGGGCGTCCTGCGGGTCGGTGCAGCCGAGCGCGAGCACGGCGACGCCCTCGCCGTGCCGTTCGACGTAGCGGGCCACCGGGTGGTCGGTGTTCTCGCTGGAGTGCAGCCGCAGCCGGATGCTGCCCTGGTGCAGGTGGACGGACCGCACCCCGGGCTTCCACACCGGCTGCTCGGCGTCGCGCCGGAAGCCGAAGCCGCGCTGGAGTTCGGTGGCGCTCTGCGCGGCGTCCGCGCAGTGGTACTCGACGTGGGTGATCGTCTGGATCGACAAGACGGGGCTCCTGAGGGGGAGTCGAAGGCGGAGGGAGCGGGCCGCGAGGGGCCTACTTGACGGTGCCGGTCGGCGTCGGGCCGAAGACCAGGCTGGTGTTGTGGCCGCCGAACGCGAACGCGTTGCTGAGCGCGGCCCGCAGCCGGACCGGCCGGGCGGCGCCGCGGACGTGGTCCAGGTCGCAGGCCGGGTCGGGCTCGTCCAGGTTGAGGGTCGGCGGGAGCAGGCCGCGGGCCACGGCTAGCGCGGTGACGGCGGCCTCCACCGCGCCGGCCGCGCCCAGCAGGTGGCCGGTGGCGCCCTTGGTGGAGCTGACGGCGGGCCGGTGCGCGCCGAACACCGCGTTCAGCGCGGCCGATTCGGCGATGTCGCCGAGCTTGGTGCCGGTGCCGTGCGCGTTGACGTAGCCGATGTCGGACGGGTCCAGCCCGGCGTTGGCGAGGGCGGCGCGCATCGCGTCGGCGGCGCCCGCGCCGTCGGGGCGGGGCATGGTCGGGTGGTGGGCGTCGGTGCTGGAGCCCCAGCCGATCAGCTCGGCGTACCCGGTCGCGCCGCGGGCCGCCGCGTGCTCGGCGCTCTCCAGGACCAGGACGGCGCTGCCGTCGCCCAGCACGAAGCCGTTGCGGCGGGCGTCGAACGGCCGGGACGCCTGCGCCGGGTCGTCCCAACCCTGGGACAGCGCGCGGGCGTTGGCGAAGGCGGAGATGATCGTCGGGTGCAGCGAGGCGTCCGTCCCGCCGCACACCACCACGTCCGCGTCGCCGGCCCGGATCAGCCGCAGCCCCTCGGCCACCGCCTGGGCGCCGGCCGCGCAGGCCGTCACGATCGCGGTGCTGAAGCCCCGGATGCCGTGCTTGATCGCCACCCGGGCGGTCGCCATGTTGGAGAGCATCCCGGGCAGCAGGTACGGGCTGACGCCGGGGCGGCCGCGCTCCCGGCGGCGGACCGCCTGCTGCTCGTAGGTCTCCAGGCCGCCGCCGCCGGTGCCCAGCACCACGGCGGTGCGGCGGGCGTCGACGTCGCGGCCGACCACCAGGGCGGCGTCGGCCAGCGCGTCGTCCGCGGCGGCCAGGGCCAGCAGCGCGAAGCGGTCGACGCAGCGGGTCTCGGTCGGCGGCAGCACCTCGCGGCCGTCGACGTGCGGGGCGATCCCGGCGGCGGTCAGCCAGCCGTGCGCGACGTGGCCCTCGGGGACGGCGGTGATGCCGCTGAGCCCGGCGGTCAGCGCCTCGAACACCTCGCCGGGCTTGCGGCCCAGCGAGGTGACCATCCCGATGCCGGTGACGACGGCACCGGGCCGTCCGACCCGGGTCATCGGGCGGCCGCCGAGGTCATCGCGGCGAGGTGGCGCTCGCGCAGCAGGACCTTGCGGACCTTGCCGGTCGGGCCGAGCGGCAGGTCCTCGTCGCCGACCACCAGGACCGAGCGGACGGTCGTGGCGGTGGGCCCGTCGAGCGCGGCCAGCACCTCGGCGGTGCGGTCGGCGGCCGGGTCGGCGCCGTCGGCGAGGAGCAGCAGCACGTCGGTGACCACCCGGTCGCCGTCGCGGAAGGCGACCACGGTGCAGTCCAGCACCTCGGGGACGCGGGCCAGCACCCGTTCCTCGGACATCGCGGTGTACAGCCGCCGGCCGCCGCCGAGGTCGACCGCGTCCACCAGCCGGTCCACGTGGTAGTAGTAGCCGTCCTCGTCGCGGTACATCAGGTCGCCGGTGAGGAAGCGGCCGCGCAGCCGGGTGCGGTGGGTGGTGACCGAGTCGTTCCAGTAGCCG
Source organism: Kitasatospora sp. NRRL B-11411 (assembly GCF_000721345.1). Taxonomy (NCBI): domain Bacteria; kingdom Bacillati; phylum Actinomycetota; class Actinomycetes; order Kitasatosporales; family Streptomycetaceae; genus Kitasatospora; species Kitasatospora sp. NRRL B-11411. The sequence goes on from NZ_JOGH01000138.1 coordinate 14,334, forward strand.
AGCGCCAACGTCGGTGAGGCGGTGGCGAGTTCGCCGACCTCGCCGGGGCCGAGCGGCTCGCCGTCCGGGCCGACCACCTCGCAGTCCACGAAGGTGTGCGGGCGGCCCACGCAGCGGCCGTACTTCTCGGTGCCCGGCGCGTGGGTGATGTGGAAGTGCGAGTGGCCCATCTCGGAGGAGCCCAGGCCGTCGACGAACACCGAGCCCGGCAGGCGGCCGCGGCCCTCGCGGGTGACGCTCTCGCGCGAGCCCCGGGCGATCAGGCGGCGGATGTGCGCCTCGTGCGCGCAGTCGCCGGTGTTCCACCACAGGCCGACCGAGGACAGGTCGCGGGCCGAGAGGTCCTGGCGGGCCAGGTCAGCCGGGAGTCGAAGCTGAGCGCCAGGTTGAGCGCGATCAGGGTCGCGGCGTGCGCGGCGGGCAGCGCGCTGAGCACCCGGTCGATGCCCTGCGGGCGGGGCAGCGCGGCCCGGTGCCGGATCGACGCGTACAGGCTCGCGTGCGAGTGCACCACGGCCTTGGGCATCCCGGTGGTGCCGGAGGAGTGGGTGATCGCCACCGGGTCGTCCGCGTGGTGCCGGTAGGGGGCGGGCGCCGCGTCCGGGTCGGCGGAGCCGAGGCCGGCGGCGTCGGCGAGCACCGGGGCCGCCGGGTCGTACCCGGCCAGTTCGGCCCGGTGCGCGGGGTCGGCGAGGAGGCCGACGGCGCCGAGGCGGGCGATGTAGCGGGCCGCGCGCTCGCCCTCCACACCGGGGTTGAGCAGCGCCGGGATCGCGCCGAGCCGGGCCAGCGCCAGGAACGACAGCACCTGGTCGGCGGCGGCGCTCACGTACACCGCCACCACGTCCCGCGGGCCGACGCCCAGGGCGTGCAGCGCGGCGGCCCGGGCCCGGACGGCGCGGTCGGCCTCGCGCAGGGTGAGCGCCGCCCCGGCGGGGTGGTCGTCCACCGCGGTGTCGAAGGTCAGCAGCGGGTCGTCGAGGCCGATGCCCAGGGCGATCCTGCTGGTCAGCACGTTTCCGGCGCCGACGTCCGGGTCGTTCGCCAGGAGGCTGCGGATACTGCGGATGCTCACGGTGTGGATCCCTCCCACGGACCACGGCGCTGGCCGTGCGGGTGCGGTGCGGCGTCCGGGGACGCGTACGGACGGGGGGCGGAAAGCGGGGGGCGCGGCTCAGGCGGCGGTGACCAGGACGGCGGTGGCCCGGTCGGTGCCGCCCGCCCGGTCGGCGTCGCAGGCCGGGTCGGCGTCGCAGGCCGGTTCGGCCTGCTCCGCGGCGATCACCAGGACCTGGTCGGCGTCGCCGTCGGCCAGCAGCAGCGCGGCCAACTCCAGTGCGTCCGGCGGGACTTCACCGGGCGCGGCGGCCTCCGGCGGGCTGATCGCGACGACCGGGCCGGTCAGGCCCCAGCGGGCGGCGACGTGCCCGAGGACGGCGTTCGGGTTGGACTGGAAGAACAGCAGCGGCGGCATCCGGTGCCCCGCGGCACCGGTGTCGATGGCCAGCGCGGTGGCCCGGTCGCCCCCGGCGCTGGCCAGCAGCAGCCCGGTGCGGCGCGGCTCCCCGGGCTCGCCGTAGCCCGCCGCCAGGCAGCGTTCGGCGACGGCCGCGACCAGCGGGTTGAAGGTCGAGGCCGAGAAGCCGGGCAGCGGGGGCGGCGGCTCGCCGGGCGGCCAGTGGGCGGTGGCGAGGGTGCGCAGCGGGCTCACGCGGCGGCCACCAGGAGTGCGGTGTTGGCGCCGCCGAACGCCGAGTTCAGGCTCAGCGCGCAGCGGGGACGGGCGTCCGCGCGGGGGCCCAGCACCAGGTCCAGCCCGACCTCCGGGTCCGGACCCAGCCAGCCCGCGTTGACCGGGAGCCGACCGTCGCCCAACACCCCGACGGTGACCGCGAGTTCGAGCAGCGCGGAAGCCTCCAGGGCGTGGCCGTGCACGGACTTGCTGGAACTCACCGGCAGCCTGTCCAGACCCGCGCCGAACACCTCGCGCAGCGCCCGCGCCTCCGCCAGGTCCGACATCGGCGAACCGGTGCCGTTGGCGTTGACGTAGTCCACCCCGGACGGATCGACCCCGGCCCGGGCCAGCGCGGACCGGACGGCCCGGGCCACGCCCGCGCCGTCGGGCCGCGGACGGCACACGTGGTGCGCATCCCCGGAGCGGCCCCAGCCCGCCAGCCGGGCCAGCGGACGGGCGCCGCGCCCGGCGGCGGCGTCCGCCGCCTCGACCACCACGGCCACCGCGGCGTCCCCGAGCAGGGTGCCGCTGCGCCCGGCGCTGAACGGCCGCAGCTCGCCGTCCCGGGCCAGGGCCCGGCCCGCGTCGAAGGCCGCGAAGACGCCCGGCTCCACCAGGTGCCCGGCCGCGACCACCACCCGCGGGTGGCGGCCGGAGCCGACCAGGGCGGCGGCGTCGGCCACCGCGGTGGCGGCCGCCACGCAGGCGCCGGTGTAGACCCGGGCCACCCCGGCCAGGCCGAGGGCGACGGCTCCGGCCGACACCTCCCCGGCCGTCCCGCGGGTGTCCAGGTCGCTGTGCAGGGCGAGCAACAGCGGTGCGCCGGACGGCAGTTCGGCCTGCCGGCAGGCGTCGGCGACGGCGCCGAGCACCGCGTCGGCGAGCGGCGGCGGGTCGGGCAGCAGGGCCGCCCGCCGGGTGCCGCGCCGGCCGACGTCGAAGCGGGTCACCTCGGCGAAGCCGGTCCCGCCCCGGGCGGCGGCGGCCGCCAGCGGAGCGAGACCGGTGCCGAAGGCGCTGAGCACCCCGAGGCCGGTGAACACCGGCCGGTCGGCCGGCGGTGCGCTGGGACTCATGACCGGGCGGCCCCGTCGGCCCCGGCCGGGGCGGCGGCGAGGACGGCCGCGCGCAGCACCGCGACGGCGTCGTCCACCGTGCGGACGGCCGCGAACTGCTCGTCCGAGAGTTCCAGCTCGATGCCGTAGCGCTGCTCGAACTCGGCCGTCAGCCAGGTGAGTTCGAGCGAGCCGAGGGTCTCGGGCACGCTGCTCCCGGGGCGCTGGCCGAAGGCCGCGAGCATCTGCACGACCTCGGCCCGGCCCGGCAGCACGGGCGTGCTCACGCGGCGCTGCCGGCGGTGGCCGCGGTGGCGGTACCGGCGGCGACCCGGCGGGCCACGTCGGCGGTGAACTGGTCGAGGGTCATCAGCGCGGTGGTCTCCAGCTCGTCCAGGTCGAACTTGATCCCGAACTCGTCCTCGACCTGGACCGACAGCTCGGCGAGCGCCAGCGACTCGAGGTCGAGGCCGGCCGGGCCGAGGTCGGTGTCGCCGGTGACCCCGTCGGTGTCGTAGTTCATCTCGGCGAGCGTCGAGAGGACGAAGGCGCGGATGCGCTCCTGCATGGTGTGCTCCTCGTGCTGGGTCGGGGTTCGGTGCGGGCGGTGCGGTGGATCAGGGGGCGGCGGCCGCGGTGGCGCGCAGCGCGGCGGTGTCGCGGACGAGCTTGCCGGTGGCGGTGCGGGGCAGCGCCGGGAGGAAGGTGAGCTGCCGGGGCCGCTTGAAGGGGGCCAGCTCGCGGGTCAACGCCTCCCGGACGGCGTCCGCCCCGTCGGCCCCGTCGGTGTCGGCGCGCTCGGTGGCCAGGTACGCCTCGATGGCGCCGTCCGCGAAGACCACCACGGCCTCGCGGACCTCCGGCAGCGCGGCGAGGGTGTGCTCGACCTCGTTCAGGTCGACCTTGAGGCCGCCGATCGAGACCTGGGAGTCGCGCCGGCCGAGCACGGTGACCCGGCCGGTCACCGGGTCGACCCGGCCGGCGTCGCGGGTGTGCAGCCGGCCGTCCGACCAGCGGGTCGGGTCGTCGAGGCCGGGGTACGGGGAGGCGGCCATCGCGATGTGCAGTTCGCCGCCGTCCTCGTGCAGCTCCGTGCCGTGGACGGGCGCGGCCTCGGGGTGCAGGGTGCCGTCCAGGTCGGTGGCGATCACCCCGCGCTCGGTCATCCCGTACATGGTGCCCAGCGGCACGCCGTACCGGGCGGTGAAGGCGGCGGGCAGCCCGGGGCGGACCAACTCGCCCGCCACGATCATCCGGCGCAGCTGCGGCAGCGGCGGGGGAGCGGCCGCACCGGCCAGCAGCTCGGCGTGGAACGGGACGCCGATCACGGTGGTCGGCCGGTCGTCCTCGCCGACCGCGGCCAGGATGCCCGCCGTGGTCATCCGGACGGGCACGGTCAGCGGCACCCGGGCGTGCAGGCTGTTGAGCAGCCCGCCGACCAGGCCGAGGACGTGCACCATCGAGGAGAGCAGGACGACCCGCTCCCCGGCCTTCGGGAACGCCGCCAGCCGCGCGTAGCAGTCGAGTTCGCGCAGCAGGTCGGCGGCGGTGCGGGCGATCACCTTGGCCGGGCCGGTCGAGCCCGAGCTCAGCTGCACCAGGGCGTGGCCGGTCGCGGCCGGGCGGCCGTCCGGCCGGGCCGCCGGCACCGGGTCGGTCTCGGCGAAGCCGCGCATCGCCGCCGCGGGGCCGTGCGCCGACTCCACCAGCACCTGGGGCGCCAGCCGTTCGACGGCGAGCGCCACCTCGTGGTCGGTGAGCCGGTGGTCCAGCAGGACGGCCTGGGCGCCCAGTTGCCAGCAGGCCAGCAGCGCGGCGGTGTAGCCGAGCGAGGGCGCCAGCCGCAGCGCGACGGTGCCGCCGCGCGCCAGGCCGGCGGCGGCGAGCCGTCCGGCCTGCTCGGCGACCAGGGCGCGCAGGGTGGCGCGGTCCACGGGGGTGCCGAAGCGCAGGCACTCCTGGTCGTCGGGGCCGGCCAGCAGGTAGCGGTCCACCCAGTCGTGCGGGGCACCGCAGGGCAGGGCGGGGGGAGAGGAAGATCCGGTCAACGCCACTCCACGAAGGGGAGGTTGGAAGGACGCCGTCCACGACGAACGGGGTCGGTTCGGCTTCCTGACGATTACACAGGCGTTCGAGCCGAATCAAGGTCTAGACCATTGGGCGGGTGGCCTCCTACGCTGCCGGGCCGGAGCGGGCCCGCGCGCGGCCTGCCCGGAAAGGCAGACTCTTGGACGCACTGGAACCGGCGGACTTCGAACGCGCGGCCCGCGCCCGACTCCCCGCCGAAACCTGGGACTTCGTGCAGGGCGGCAGCGGCGCCGAACGCACCCTCGCCGCCAACCGCGCCCAGTTCGAACAGGCCCGCCTGCGCCCGCGCACCATGGTCGACGTCTCCACCACCGACCAGCGCCTCACCCTGCTCGGCAGCCCGCTGAGCACCCCGATCGGCATCGCCCCGGTCGCCTACCACCAGCTGTTCCACCCCGAGGGCGAGACCGCCACCGCCCGCGCCGCCGGCCGCGCCGGAGCGCTCATGGTCGCCGGGATCTTCGCCAGCCGCACCCTGGAATCCATCGCCGAAGCCGCCACCGGCCCGCTCTGGCTCCAGCTCTACTGGCTGCGCCGCCGCGACGCCCTCGCCGCCCTGGTCGAACGCGCCGAAGCCGCCGGCTTCCGCGCCCTGGTGCTCACCGTCGACGCCCCCCGGATCGGCCGCCGCCTGCGCGACGCCCGCAACGGCTTCGCCGTCCCCGCGCACATCCGCGCCGTCAACCTCGACCCGTCCCTGATGGCCGCCAGCCACCGGGCCGACACGGGCAGCTCGGGCATCGCCGACCACGCCAAGGAACAGTTCGACCCCACCCTGACCTGGGCGGACCTCGCCTGGCTGCGCGAACGCAGCAGCCTGCCGATCGTCCTCAAGGGCATCCTGACCGCCGAGGACGCCCGGCTCGCCGCCGAACACGGCGTCGACGCCGTCGTGGTCTCCAACCACGGCGGCCGCCAGCTCGACGGTGCCCTGCCGACCCTCTCGGCGCTGCCCGAAGTGGTCGCCGCAGTGCCACCGGATCTGCCCGTCCTCCTGGACGGCGGGGTACGGACGGGCACGGATGTTGCCCTGGCGGTCGCCCTCGGCGCCCGGGCCGTCCTGATCGGCCGCCCGATCCTGTGGGGCCTGGCCGCCGACGGCGAGAACGGCGTCGCCCGCGTCCTCGACCTCCTGAAGGCCGAACTCGACGACACCCTGGCCCTGCTGGGCCGCCCCCGCCTGGCCGACCTCGACCCCACCGCGGTGGCCCGGTAGGGCCCGGCCGCCGCCCGCGGACCTCCGGTTGCCGGTGGTCGACCACGCACCCCGGACCAGCGGTTGCCGTCACCCACTGCCGGTCCCTGACCGCCGACCCCTGACCGCTGCCCCCGACCCCGGTCTGCCGCAGCGCCCCTGAACCACCGTCACCACCGTCACCACCGCCGCCGCCCCGTCGTCGCCGACGACCGGCGGCCCGATCCCAGGAACGTTCCCTTGCCACTGCACCCCCAGGCCGAGGCCCTGCGCCGGCAGCGCGCCGAAGCCGGTACGCCCCCGCTCTACACCCGCACCCTCGCCGAGGCCCGCGCCGCCGACCTCGCCGACATCCGGGCCGCCGCCGGGAACCCGGAACCGGTCGGCTCCGTCCAGGAGTTCACCGTCCCGGGCCCCGGCGGCCCGCTGCCGCTGCGGGTCTACCACCCGGCCCCCGAAGCCGAAGCCGAAGCCGAAAACGCAGCCGCCGCCCCGCCGCCCGTCCTGCTCTACCTGTTCGGCGGCGGCTGGACCCTCGGCTCGCTCGACACCGGCGACGCGATCTGCCGCCGCCTGACCAACGCCGTCGGCTGCGTCACCGTCGCGGCGGGCTACCGGCTCGCCCCCGAGCACCCCTTCCCGGCCGCCGTGCACGACGTGGCCGCCGCCGCCGAGTGGATCGCCGGGCACGCCGCCGAACTGGGCGCCGACCCGGCCCGGTTGGCCGTCGCGGGCGACAGCGCGGGCGGCAACCTGGCCGCCGCGCTCACCCTGCTGGCCCGCGAGCGCGGCGGCCCCGCGATCCGCCACCAGCTGCTGGTCTACCCGAACACCGACCACGCCGCGGACACCCCGTCCGTCCGCGAGCACGACGACCCGCTGCTGTTCAACCGCCGCTCGGTGGCCTGGTACTGGGGCCACTACCTGGCCGACCCGGCCGACGGCGCGAACCCGCTGGCCTCCCCGCTGCGCGCCCCCTCGCTGGCCGGCCTGCCGCCCGCCACCGTGCTCACCGCACGACCGCTCCTGCTGTGACCACGCTCCCGCTGGGTGACCTGCACGCCAGCCTCGCCGACCCGCTGCTGGACGCGATGACCTTCCTCAACGAGGTCACCGAGCGCTACCCGGACGCGCTCTCCTTCGCCCCCGGCCGCCCGCACGAGGGCTTCTTCGAACCCGAGGACGTCCACACCTACCTGGACACCTACCTCGCCCACCTCGCCGAGCGCGGCCTGAGCCGCAGCGCGGTGCGCACCGCGCTGTTCCAGTACGGCCCGACCAAGGGCATCGTCGCCGACCTGGTCGCCCGCACCCTCGCCAACGACGAGGGCATCGACGCCGACCCCGAGGCGCTGGTGCTCACCGTCGGCGCCCAGGAGGGCATGCTGCTGGTGCTGCGCGCGCTGTGCGCCACGCCCGAGGACGTGCTGCTGGTCAGCTCGCCCTGCTACGTCGGCGTCACCGGCGCGGCCCGGCTGCTCGACCTGGCGACCGTCCCCGTCCCCGAGGGCCCCGCCGGCGGACCGGACCCGGAGGCCGTGCGCGCGGCGGCCCGCGCCGTCCGGGCGGCCGGCCGCCGTCCGCGCGCGCTCTACGTCGTCCCGGACTTCGCCAACCCGTCCGGGACCAGCATGCCGGTCGAGGCGCGGGCCGGGCTGCTGGAGGTGGCGGCCGACGAGGGGCTGCTGGTGATCGAGGACAACCCGTACGGCTTCTTCACCCGCGAGCCGGGCGGACGCCCCACCCTGAAGGCCCTGGACGGGAACCGCGGCCGGGTGGTCCACCTCGGCTCCTTCGCCAAGACCTGCTTCCCGGGCGCCCGGCTCGGCTACGTGGTCGCCGACCAGCGGGTGCTCGCCCCGGACGGCCGGACGACGCTGCTCGCCGACGAGCTGGCCAAGCTGAAGAGCATGACGACGGTCAACACCCCGGCGCTCAGCCAGGCCGTGATCGGCGGCATGCTGCTGCGCCACGCCTGCCGGCTGCGCGCCGCCAACGCCCCGGCGCGCGCCCACTACGCGGCCAACCTGACCGTCCTGCTGCGGGAGTTGGAGCGGCACTTCCCGGCCGCCGAACGCGACCGGCTAGGGGTGTCCTGGAACGAGCCGGAGGGCGGCTTCTTCGCCGTGCTCCAGGTGCCGTTCACCGCCGACGAGGCGGCGATGGAACGCTGCGCCCGCGACCACGGGGTGCTCTGGACCCCGATGGCCCCGTTCTACCCGGCGGGCGGCGGCGAGCGCCGGCTGCGGCTGTCGATCAGCGCCCTGAGCGAGGGTCGGATCGCGGCCGGGGTGGCCCGGCTGGCCGACTTCGTCCGGTCCGCCGCGAGCTGAACGCGCACGACCGCACGGGAACGGGGGGAGGGGCCGCAGCCCCTCCCCCCGCTCCCACCGCTCCGGCTACCGGATCCGGGCCGAGAACAGCCGGGCCGAGTAGAACACCGCCGCGGTCGTCAGCACCGCGACGATCAGCAGCCCCTGCCAGACCACGCTGTCCCCGGGGTGCCCGGAGAACAGCGCCCGCATGCCCTCGACCGCCCAGTAGAAGGGGTTCCACTCCGCCGCCCGCTGCAGCCACATCGGCGCCAGCGCCATCGGCAGCAGCGTCCCGGAGAGCAGGCCGATCGGCTGGGCGATGGTGTTCACCACCGGCGCCATCGCGGCGTCGTTGGGCAGCGCCAGGGCGATGCCGTACGAGATGGCCGAGGTCATCAGCGCCAGCAGGCCGAGCAGCACGTACGCCAGCAGCAGGCTCGCCGGGTCGACCCGCAGGCCGAACGGCAGCGCGACCAGCGTGATGATGACCGCCTGGACGAGCAGGCCGAGGGTCTCGCGCAGCGCCCGCCCGAGCAGCAGGGCGAGCCGGCTGACCGGGGTCACCCGGGAGCGTTCGATGATGCCGGCCTTCAGCTCGCCGAGCAGGCTGAAGCCGGTGAAGAGGCCGCCGAAGATGCAGAGCACCGCCAGCAGGCCGGGGACGTAGATCTGGTACGCCTCGGCGTAGCTGGTGGCGCCCATCGGCCCCAGCACCTGCTTCAGCAGCGGGGCGAACAGCAGCAGGTAGAAGACCGGCTGGGTGATGCCGATCACGATCCAGATCGGTGTGCGCCACATCAGCAGCACTTGCCGCTGGAAGACCAGCCAGGTGTCACGGGCGAGCTTCACGGAAGGGACCCCAGGGGTTTCTCGTCAGGACTGTTCGATGGAGCGGCCGGTGCGGGCCAGGAACACGTCGTCCAGGCTCGGCCGCTGGAGCTGCACCGTCCCGGGGACGATGCCCGCCCCGTTCAGGACGCTCAGCAGCTGCGGGATCGCCGCGGCGCCGTCGTCCAGGTAGAGCCGCAGGCCGTCCTCGCCCGGTTCCAGCCGGTGCAGGGAGGGCTGCCCGCGCAGGGCGTCGGCCGCGGGTCCGGCGTCCCCGGCGGCGAGGCCGAGCAGCACGACGTCGCCGGAGATCTCGCGCTTGAGCGCCTCGGGCGTGCCCTCGACCACGACCTGCCCGTGGTCGACGATGGCGACCCGGTCGCAGAGCGCGTCGGCCTCGTCCAGGTAGTGGGTGGTCACCACCACCGTCATGCCCTCGGTGCGCAGCCGCTTGATCTCGGCCCACACCTGGCCGCGGCTGGCCGGGTCGAGGCCGACCGTCGGCTCGTCGAGGAACAGCACCCTGGGGGAGTGGATCACCCCGAGGGCGATGTCCACCCGGCGGCGCTGGCCGCCGGAGTAGGTGCTGCAGTGGCGGTCGGCGAACTCGGTCAGGTCGAACGCCTTCAGGGCGTCCGCGGCCTGCTGCAGGGCCTCGGCCTTGCTGGCGCCGTACATCCGGGCCTGCATGACCAGCTCCTCCCGCCCGGTGACCGCGTCGGCGGTGCCGCCGCCCTGGGCGACGTAGCCGATCCGGCGGCGGACCCCGGCCGGGTCGGCCAGCAGGTCGGCGCCGGCGATCAGGGCTTCGCCGCCGTCCGGGCGGATGAGCGTGGCGAGCATGCGCAGGGTGGTGGTCTTCCCGGCACCGTTGGGGCCGAGGAAGCCGAAGATCTCACCGGCCTGGACGTCCAGGTCGATGCTGCGGACGGCGTCGACGACGGTGCGGCCGTGCTTTCCGGACGGGTAGGACTTGCGAAGTCCCTTGGTCTCGATCAACCAGAACTCCCGGGCTGGGATGGGGTGCGGGGGCTCGCGCCCGCCGACCCCCTTGCGGACGAAGGGGGTTGGCGGCACGAGGCGGTATCAGGGGGCGACCAGCGCTTCCATCCGGTCGGCGGCGGTCAACGCCCCGCCGCCGGAAAGCAGTTGACGGCCGATCGACTCGGCGGCCGCCCGGTGGGAGGGCTCGTCGAGCACCCGCCGGAGCCGCTCGGCGATCACCGGCGGACCGACCCGGGCGAACGGGACCCGGAGGCCGGCCCCGGCCTCCACGACCCGCTGCGCCACGAACGGCTGGTCGTTGCGGATCGGCGCCGCCAGCACGGGGACGCCGTGCGCCAGCGACTCGACCACGGTGTTCATCCCACCATGGCAGAGCACCGCGTCCAAGCGGCCGGTGGACAGCAGCTCCAGCACGGGTGCCCGATCGACCACGGTGACGGAGTCCGGAAGGGCAGCCGGCAGCGCCCCGCGGGACGCCGCCACCACCGCCTGCACGCCGTCCCCGCCGAGCCGCGCCAGCGCATCGACGGTGCGGTGCAGGAAGTCCGCGCCGACCGTGTCCGACATCGTCCCCATGGTGACCAGCACGGTGCGCCGCCCGGCCGCCAGCCGCTCCCACGGGAACGCCGGATCCGCCGCCCGCGCCGTCAGCACCGGCCCCACCGCGGCGAGTTGCGGCAGCGGATCAAGCTCGCCGAGCAGCGCCCGCCCGGAGGTGGCCAGCACCAGGTGCGGCGAGAAGCGCGGATCGGTGAACTCCCCGGCGGGCAGCTGTGCCCGCTCCCACAGCCCGGCCAGCAGCCCCGCCGTCCACGCCTCGACCCGCGGCAGGTGCCGGTACGGGCGGCCCAGCTCCATCGCCCCCGGCGCCAGCGTCGCCCACGGCAGCCCGTACCGGTGCGCGACCAGCGCGCCCGCCGGGGTGTGCTGGTCCACCAGCAGCGCGTCCGGCCGGAACTCCCGCACCACCGCGTCCAGCGGCTTCAGGGTGAACCTGGCGTACGGGACGACGAAGCCCTCCCAGAGCGAGCGCAGCGAGGCCAGGCCGTGGCCGCCCATCGCCCGGAACATCCGGTTGCCGGTGCCGAAGATCAGGGCGTCCGGGCCGAGCAGCGGCCGCAGCATCGTCTCGGTGCCGGTCCAGGCCACCCGGTGGCCGCGCGCGGCCAGCTCCGCCGCGATCCCGGCCGCCGGGTTGACGTGCCCGGCCAGCGGGGGCACCACCAGCAGGAAGCGGCTCACCGGCGCACCAGCTCCGCCAGGTCGCCGACGGTCAGCGCGGCCAGCCCGGCCACGTCCAGGCCGGCCCGCAGCGCGCCCAGGTCGGCGCCGAAGCGCTCCCGCAGCAGCACGTCCAGCACCGCGAACTCGCTCTCGTCCAGGGCGAGATCACCGTCGAGTCGGTCCGCAGGGGCGAGCGACTCTGCCCAATCGGGCAGAGCGTCGGCGGCCTCCGCCAGCGCGGCCAGCAACCCCGGGTCCAGGGCGGCGGGCGGCTCGGAAGGCAGCCCGGAGGCGGTTTCTGGGTACACGAAGGAAGGCTGGGAATCAGTCATCGGAAGGCTCCACCGGCTCGACGGCAACGGGGTGAGGGAGAGGGCTCCGGATCGGTGATCGCTTGTGCGACCCACGGAGCGTGGGAATACTAACCGGGGTGACCGCACTGGAGGCAGTGGCCGTCCACCTCCCCCCGCGACTCGAACCGATCGAGGACGTGGGCGCCAGGATCGGCCTTACCCCACGTCAACTCCGACTCTTCCGCCGCTTCCACGGCCTGGACCAGGTGCGCCTGGACCCGGACGGGACGCTGCTCGACCTGCTGGACGCCGCCGTCCGGGCCCTGCCCGAACTGCGCGGCAACGAACACCGGATCCGGTACCTGCTGCACGCCCGCAACACGCCGGTCGCCGTGCCCTACCCGCTCAACCCCCTGCACCAGCTCCAGGAGCGCTTCGGCCTCACCCACGCCGACGCGTTCACCGTCACCCAACAGGCCTGCGCCGCCTCCCTGCTGGCCATCGACCTGGCCGGGCGGCTGCTGGCCGACGACGGCGACCCGTCGGCACTGGCCCTGGTGCTGGCCGGGGAGAAGACCTTCACCCGGGACGCCCAACTGCTGCCCGAGACCACGATCTTCGCCGAGGCCGCGACCGCCTGCCTGGTCAGCCCCGGCGGCGACCGCAACCGGGTGCTCTCCTACGCGGTCCGCCAGCGCCCCGAGTTCTACGGCCGACCCGCCGAGGACCCGGAACTGATGGTCCGCTACCAGCGGGAGTACCAGCCCGCCCTGGCCGAGGCGGTCGAGGCCGCGCTCGACCAGGCAGGTCTGGACCTCTCCGACATCGCGCTGCTGCTCCCGCACAACGTCAACCAGGCCTCCTGGCGGATGACCTGCCGCCAACTCGGCTACCCTGTCGAACAGGTGGTCCTGGAGAACGTGGCCGCGGTCGGCCACAGCTTCGCCGCCGACGCTTTCGTCAACCTCCGCACCGCCACCACCGGCGGAGCGCTCCGGCCGGGCGACCACTACCTGATCGCCGCCGCCGGCATCGGCGCCACCTTCGCGGCCATGGTCCTGCGGCACTGACCCGCCGCCTCCCACCCACCCCTGGACGGTCCACCCATGTCAGAAACCACCCTGCCCGCGAGCGAACCGACGGCCGACCCCGAGGTGCGCGAACGCATCCGGCGCGGCATCGAGGACGTCCTGCCCCGCGTCCTGGGCGTCGAACTCGCCGACATCCCGGAGAACGCCTGCTTCTTCGACGACTACGGCCTCACCTCCTCCGGCATCGTCGAACTGGTCCTGGACATCGAGGAGACCCTCGCCATCCAGATCGACGTCGAGCACCTCGTCATCGACGACGTCCGCACCGTCGACAGCCTCACCGACTACGTCGTCGGACACCACGCCGACGAGGACTGACCCGATGCCCGCCGAGACCCGCGGCCTGCGCGTGACCAGGGCGGTCGCCGCCGGAATCGACGGCCGCTCCGCCGCCTCGCTCCACCCCGACCTGCGCACCTTCACCGCCGACCTGGTCCGCCCGTACGGCCTGCCGCTGCGCGAGGACCTGCTGGCCGAAGGCGCCGGGCACGACTACGCCGAGATGGCCGCCGGCCTGCTCGAACGGGCCCTGCCCGGGGGCGAACCCGCGGACCTGCTGATCCTCGCCTTCTCCTCCCCGGACGTCCGGCCCGCCGCCCCCGCCTCGCTCCGGCTCAGCCGCCACTGCCCCGGGCAGCCGACCGCCTTCGCCGTCTGCGACCAGGGCAGCGCCACCGCCTTCGCCGCGCTGCGGATCGCCGCCGCCCACCACCGCACCGGCGGCTGCCGGCGGGCCGTGGTCGTGCTCGCCGAACAGAGCGCCCTGCACCACCGGCCCGCCGCGCCCGTCGAACTGCCCGCCGAGCACCGCGCCGTCGTGCTGGTCTGCGAGGAGGCCCCGGGGGAGGGGATGCGGGTCCGCCAGCAGGCCCGGCCGGACGGCGCGCAGGCGCTGCGCACCGTCCGCGAGGAGCACCGCGCGCTCGGGCCCGGCGCCGGACTGCTGCTCGCCGCCGACCTGGCCTCCCACGGCAGCCCCGAGGACGCCGAAGGCACCGCGGCGGCCCGCCCCGGACAGCCGTTCACCGGCGTCTGGAGCCTGCTCGCCGACCGCCTCCCCGGCGACGGCCCGCTGCTGGTCGCCGACCACGACCGGCGCCTGGGCCGGCTCAGCACCCTCACCCTGCCGTGAACACCGCCCCAGCCGTGAGCACCGCCCCAGCCGTGAACACCGCCCCTGCCGTGAGCACCGTGCACACCGCCGGGCCGGAAGCCGACGTCATCGACGCCTGGAGCATCCCCACCGACCAGCCCCCGGACGTCGTCCACCGCCTGTACGGCCTGCTCGACCCCGGGGAGCGGGAGCGGGCCGACCGGGCCCACGACCCGGTCGAGGGCGGGCGGTTCGCCGTGGTCCGGGGCGCCGTCCGGCTGCTGGTCGCCGAACGGCTCGCCGTCGCGCCCGCCGACCTGGTGTGGCACTACGGCCCGCACGGCAAGCCCGCCCCCGTCCTCCCCCCGGCCGCCGAACCGCTCCAGGTCAACTGGTCCGGTTCGGGGGCGCTCGCGCTGCTGGCCCTCGCCGTCGGCCGCCGGGTCGGCGCGGACGTCGAACAGCTGGCCCGGCCCGGCGTCGGCACGCGGATCGCCCGCCGCCACTTCCCGGCCGCCGACGCCGCCCTCGTCCTGGACGCCCCGACCCCCGCCGACGGCGCCGACCGCTTCACCCGCCTGTGGTGCCGCCGCGAAGCCTGCGTCAAGGTGCACGGCGGCCGGCTCGCCCAGGGCCTCGGCCTCCCGCTGGCCGGTCCCTCCCCGCTGCGGCTGGCCGACGCGGCCCCGCTCGGCCCCGGCCCGCTCTGGCTGGCCGACGTCCCGGTGCCCGGCCCGTTCCGGGCCGCGGTCGCCGCCGACACCGACCGCCCCTTCACCGTCCGCCACCGCACCTGGACCGCCTGAACTCCCTTGCCGCGCACACACCTCGGGCCCGACCGGCAGCAACACCGGTCGGGCCCGAGGTCATTGACGGTCCGTCAGCCCACCGGCCTCGACATGTAGACCGCCCGCCGCCCGTAGGACGCGGGCACGGCCACCTCCCGGTGCGCGCGGTAGCCGTAGAAGCGCAGCAGGATGTCGGAGCCGCGCACCGCGACCATCGAGACCTGCGTGAAACCGCCCTCCACCGCCCGCGCCTGCGCGTGCTCCATCAGCTCCGCGGCGAGCTCCCGGCCACGCAACTCCTCGGCCAGCACCAGGTCGTGCACGTGCAGGTTGTCCGAGGCGAACGCCCCGCCCTCCGCCACCGCGAGGTCCGGGCAGCGCAGCGGCGGGTACGGCAGGCTCAGCAGGTAGCCGCGGACGGCCCCGGTGTCGCGCTGCTCCAGCACGTAACAGGTCTCCGGCGAGCAGGCGACCCGGGACTGCAACGCCTCCCGGCCCTCGGAGAGGCCGTCGGCCGCGTAGGCGTCGTGCTCCAGCGCGACCACGGCGTCCCAGTCCCCGTCGGCCAGCTGCCGGATCAGGAACTCCCCGCTCACCTGGCGAGCCCCCGCTCGCGGGCCGCGGCTACCATCGGCGCCCAGTTCTCGATCAGCACCGCCCAGCGCACGGCGTCCTCCCGGGCCTCGTCCAGCAGCTGCTGCCGCTGCCCGGCCACCACGTCCGCCAGCTCGGCGTACTTGCCGCCCAGCTTGCGGTAGAGGCGGTCCACCTCGTCCAGGCAGGTCTCGTTGGTGTCCCGCTCCAGGTCGAAGGTGCTGCGCACCAGCCCGAGGATCGGCTCCACCCGCAACTCGTGCCGCTCGTCCAGCAGCCCGGTGCCCAGGTCGATCATCTGCCCGTACACCGGGTACAGGTACAGCATCGAGAGCAGCATCTTCACGAAGCGCAGCTGGTACGAGACGAACCCGGCGCCGATCCGGCGCTCGGGCGTGTAGTAGTTGACGATGTGCCGCTTGTGGATGACGGCGGGCAGCTTGGCGTGCACCAGGGCGTGCAGCAGCGCGTAGTCGGCGCCGATGGTGCGCAGCGAGGGCACCAGCGGCAGCACCTCGTAACCCCGGTGGTCGATGGCGACGTTGCACATGTAGACGTCCCAGATGTCCGGCACGCCGAGCACCGAGTCGGCCGCGTCGAACGAGTCGTGCTCGGCGCCCTTGAAGGAGATCTCGACCATCTCGTCCTGCTGCTCGCGGGTCCACACCCGCGGGGTCCACAGCCGCACCAGGTCCCGGTACACCTCCGGGTCCAGCTCGTTGATCTCGCCGATGTCCACGTTGAGTTCGCCCATGAAGGCGGCGCTGACCAGCATCACCGGCTTGTCCGCGTCCGCCGGGTCCAGCTCGGAGCGGGCCACCCCGGCCACCGCCTCGCCGGCCGGCTTGCCGAGCGACAGCAGCTCGTGGTGGATCGGGAACATCTTCGCGCCGTCGACCACCTGGTAGTCGAAGTCGTCGTTGCGCAGGTGCGCCGAGGTGCAGCCCAGCGCGGCCGCGCCCAGGAAGACCCGGTTCACGCAGGAGCCGTACGCGACGTCCTGCGGCAGCATCAGGTCGAGCAGCAGCCCGGGGTCGGCGCCGCCGGAGCGCCGCGCCACGTCCAGGAAGAACGCGTGCTGCGCCTCGTTGCCGAGGTGGTGGACGAACACGCCGGGCGCGGGCGCCAGCGAGGCCACGGCGTCCGCGTTCTTGGCGAACTCGGCGGCCACGGTGGTGTCCAGGACGAGGAGGTGGACCTCGACCCCGAAGGTCTCGACGGCGTAGGCCGCCTCCTCGGCGAGGTCCACGATGGTGCCGGGACAGGCCCGCATGGTGGGCAGGGCGAGGCAGACTCGTTGCATGGTGTGGGAATCTCCGTCTGATCGTCAGATTCGTTGCGGCGCCCGGCGGTCGAGCGGGGAGAGGGTGCCCTGACCGGGCCCGCCGTGCCGTCCCGGCCGGGCTCGCCGGCGGGGGCGGAGGGCCGCGGCGGCACCGTGGACGACCTGGTTTCACCACAGTGGACTAGACCAAACTGGGGTGTCAATGCACCGCCCCCGGGCGGCCCGCGACACCCGCCGACACTGCCCGATGGGGCAGCGGACCCTGCCCCGGCACGGCCCCGCCGGACGCCCCCCGCCACTCGGCCGCCCCGCCTGCTCTCGCCCCGCGACCTACCGCCAGCGCCCGCCCCGAACGGCCGCCGGTGCGAAATGGTTCCCGGCGCCGGAGCCCCGCCGGCGAATCGGGAACGGTCCCGCCGAATTCGCCCCCGGACCGCCGGCCGCCCCGCGAAGCAATTCCCGCGCCGCCGAAGTCCGTCGAATGGCAACCCCGCCCCGGCGAAAGAACTCCACAACGCCGATCCGCCCGCTTACCGTTCCGTCCGAAATCAATCCGTGATGGTCGTTGCGCACCCTGCCGGGAAGATTTCCGTTGGATAACGGAGTGACGCGGGGCGGAACCGACCGCACGACCGGACGGACGCGCGCTAGGCCAGGCAGGCCCGGCCGCGGTGGTGCTCCCCGAGGTCGAACAGCGCGTGCCCGATCGCGGTCAGCGCACCGGCCTCGCGGTGCTCCAGGCCGACCTTCCGGGCGATCGCCAGCGCCTCCTCGGCCGCCTCCAGCGCCTCGGTCGGCCGCCCGGCGGCCCGGCAGGACTCGGCCAGCCCCACCAGCACGCCCGGCATCCGGTCCCAGGAGCCGAGCGCCCGCAGCGCGCCCAGGCACCCCCGGTAGTCCGCGCACGCCGCCTCGAACCGGCCCATCCCGTGCAGCGCCGTCGCCCGGGCGTAGAGCATGTGGACCTGCCCGACGAAGTCGCCGAGCTCCCGGAACGTCGCCAGGCTGCGCTCGGCCCGCCGCCGGGCCGACTCCGGCCGGCCCACCGCGACGTCGGCCAGCGCCGCCATCCCCTCCACGAAGGCGTGCGCGGACCGGTTGCCCAGCTCGGTGCTCAGCGCGACGGCCTCGTCGCACCAGGCGGCGACCTCCTCGTCGCCGCAGTGCGGCAGGCTGGTCAGCGCCAGCGCGGCCAGCGCCCCGGGCAGCAGCACCGCCTGCCCGGTCCGCCGGGCCAGCGCGATCACCCGGACCGCCTCGTCCCGGGCCTGCCGGGTGCGCTGGAACTCCCGCTGCGCCCACATCAGCGTGTAGCGGGCCCGCGCCTCGCTCTCCGGCAGGCCGGCCGCCCGGGCGGCCGAGGCCAACCGCCCGGCCAGGTCGCACAGTTCGGGCACCGCCATGCCCAGGTCGATCAGCTGGATCAGTACCAGCGCCAGGTCCGCGAGCACCGCCAGCGGGCCGTCCGGCTCGCGGGCGGCCTGCCCGGCCACCGCCAGCACGGCGGGGATCTCCCGCCGGGCCCAGCGCAGCCCCTCGGCCGGCCCGCCGAACCGCGGCCCGACGGCCTCCGGCGCCACCAGGTCGGGGAACGGGTAGCCCGGCCGGACCACCCGGTACAGGCCCGCCACCGTCGCCAGGTAGTGCCGCAGCAGGCGCTCCACGGCGGCCCGCCCGGCGGCCTCCCCGTCCACCTCCCGGACCAGCTCGCGCGCGAACAGCCGCAGCAGGTCGTGGTACTGGTAGCGGCCGGGGTACGGGCAGGACAGCAGCCCCAGGTCGGTCAGCGACTCGGCCAGCCGCTCGGCCTCCCGCTCCGGCAGCCCCAGCAGCACCGCGGCCGCCGCCGAGGACACGCCCGGGCCGTCCGGCAGCGACAGCAGCCGGAACGCCCGGGCGGTCTCCGGGTCCAACTGGTCGTAGCTGAGCCGGAACGACGCGGCCACCGCCAGCTCGCCGGTCTCCAGCTCGGCCAGCCGCCGCCGCTCCGAGGCCAGCCGGTCCGCCATGTGCGCCAGCTCCCAGGCCGGACGGGCCGCCAGCCGGGAGGCCGCGGTCCGCACCGCCAGCGGCAGGAACCCGCACGCCTCCGCCAGCCGCCGGGCCGCCGCCGGCTCGGCCGCCACCCGGGCCTCCCCGGCGATCGCCGCGAGCAGCCGCACCGACTCCTCCGAGGTCAGCGGCTCCAGGCCGACCTGCCGGGTCATCGGCATCCCCGACAGCCAGGCCCGGCTGGTCACCAGCACCGCGCAGGAGCGGCTGCCGGGCAGCAGCGGCCCGACCTGCCGGCTGTCGCGGGCGTCGTCCAGCACGATCAGCACCCGCCGGCCCGCCACCCGGGACCGGAACATCGCGGCCCGCTCCGCCGTCCCCTGCGGGAGCGCCGCGTCGGCCACGCCCAGCGCGCCGAGGAAACCGGCCAGCACCTCGCCGGGATCGGCCGGTAAGGCCCCGGCCCCGCGCAGGTTCACGTACAGCTGGCCGTCCGGGTACTGCCCGCCCACCGCGTGCGCGACGTGCACCGCGAGCGCCGACTTGCCCACCCCGCCCAGGCCCGACACCCCCACCACCGGCATCGCCGGGCCGCCGGGGGCCAGGTCCGCGCACAGCTCCGCGCAGAGCCCGTCCCGGCCGGTGTAGTCGGAGACGTCGGCGGGCAGCTGGGCCGGCGGGAGGGGCGAGGAACCGGCCGGACCGCCGCCCGCCCCGGGCCCCGGCGCCGGCGGCACGGGCGGCGCGGCCAGCTTCGGGTCGCCCGACAGGATGCCCACCTGGAGCTCGCGCAGCCGCGGCCCCGGATCGACCCCCAGCTGCTCCAGCAGCGTCCGCCGGGCGTCCGCGTACACGCCCAGCGCCTCGGCCTGCCGCCCGCTGCGGTACAGCGCCAGCATCAGCAGCTCCCGCACCGGCTCCAGCAGCGGGTACTGGTTGACCCACACGGTCAGCTCGCCGATCACGTCCGCGTGCCGGCCCGCCGCCAACTCCGCCTCCAGCCACGCCTGGACGGCGTGCAGCCGGCGCTCGACCAGCCGGGCCCGGTGCGCCTGGGCGAGCGGCCCCGGCAGCCCGGCCAGCGGCTCGCCGTGCCACAGCTCGCAGGCCTCCCGCAGCAGCCCGAGCGCCCCGGCCGCGTCCCCGTGCGCGCGGGCCCGGCCCGCCGCCGCGACCCGGTTCTCGAACACCTCGACGTCCACCGACTCGGCCGGGACCCGCAGCACGTAGCCGCTGCCCGAGGAGACCAGCACCGCCGGGTGCGCCCGGTCCGGCTCCAGCACCCGGCGCAGCCGCGACACGTAGGTGCGCACCACGGTGGCGGCCCGGGCCGGCGGCTCCTCCCAGAGCGCGTCGAGCAGCTCGTCCACGGACACGATCCGGCGCGCCCGCAGCGCCAACGCGGTGAGCAGCGCCCGCTGTTGCGGCGAGCCGAGGTCCAACTCGCGCTCCCCGCACCAGGCCTGCACCGGCCCGAGCAGGCACAGCCGCAGCCGCTCCGGGCCGTCCGGATCCGGGCCCGCCCCGTCGCGGGGCCCCGCGCCGTCCGTCATCGGCGGACGGTGACGGACCGGCCCGCCGAGCCGCGACGCCGGGTCAAACGTGCACGAACAATCGTCGACGGGAGCTTTCCGGTCACGCGTCCTCGCCTATTCGATCTGCCGCGCTCGCGCGCGGAAAGGGCCGTGCCAGGGATCGTCCTCCCAGCGGGGCCGGAAAAGCAAACCGCACCCGTTCGGCCGCCGCCCGAGTACCGCTGCGGACGCCGGTGCGGATCCGTCAATCTTTTATTGATCGGCGGCGGATAGCGTGTTCCCCGGTGCACGTGTCCGCCGATCCTTCGGCGGACACGGGGAACTCCCGCGGTGTCAGCCGGGCCGCAGGAGGAGGAAAGACGGCGCCGCGTGCGGGCGGTGCCGGCCGACCCGGTTCTGACGGCGAGCCGCCGCCTGTGGGGGGTGGCGGACGCACCGTCAAGCGCAACGAAAGGAACCCCGCGCCGTGCTGCAGTACGCCGACGACGTCCGTACCACGACAACGACCCGACCGATCCCGGTGGCCGTCCACGCCCTGGACCCGCTCTCCCGCGCCGGAGTGGTGAGCTACCTCCGGCAGTGCCCGGAGGTCTCGCTGGTGGACGACGGCCACCAGGGCGGCACCGGCGTGGCCCTGCTGGTCGCCGACACCTTCGACGAGACGGCCCTGGCCGGTCTGTCCCGCCTGGTCAAGACCGAACGGACGCGGGTGGTGCTGGTCCTGGACCGGATCCAGGAGCCGGAACTGCTCAACGTCGTCTCACTGGGCGTCACCACGATCCTGTGGCGCCGCGAGGTGACGGGGGAGCGCCTGCGCCAAGCCGTCCTCACCGCCGCCCGGGGCCACGGCGACCTCCCCCCCGACCTGCTCGGCCGACTGATCGGCTGCATGGGCCGCCAGCGCGGCGACGGCCCGGGCCCGGACGGCACCCCCGCCGACCACGGCATGCTGCCGCGCGAGGTCGACGTGCTGCGCCTGGTCGCCGACGGCATGGACACCGGGGAGATCGCCGTCAAACTCCTCTACTCGGAGCGGACGATCAAGAACATCATCCACACCGTCACCACCCGCTTCCACCTCCGCAACCGCGCCCACGCGGTGGCCTACGCCCTGCGCGAGGGCTACATCTAGACGGGCGCCGCGGCCGGTTCGCCCCCCGCGCCGAACCGGCCGCAGCCGGCGGTGCCCTGCCAGTGCCGGACGCGGCACTAGATGGTTGATGCGAAGGGTTAGTGGTCGTAGGCGGTCAGGGAGCGCATGACGGACTGGCCGGTGTGGTCGTTGTGCCAGATCGCGCTGGTCAGG